>JAFASB010000090.1 GCA_019244985.1 Acidimicrobiia bacterium
CGTGCAGATACTCGTCGAGGCCGGACTCGCCCGGCCCCGTCGCCGTGACCACGTCGGCACCGGCGTCGGCGAGCAGCTTGGTGCAGTACGGGCCGGCGATGCCCGTGGTGCGGTCGACGACCCGGACGCCGGTCAGCATGGGCGGAAGTAGGGCAGGAAGATGTCCTCGCTCGCCGGATGGAACTCGACGGTCAGTGGCAGGTCGGCGGCGAGGCCGTCGGGCTCGCAGCCCACGATCGAGCTCATCATGCGGAAACCCTCGTCCAGCGTGACGATCGCCGGCGCGTACGGCACGGTGAACGACGGCCGCGGCGGCCGCCAGACGACGGTCCAGCTGTACAGCGACCCTCGGCCCGAGCTGCGCGCCCAGGACAGCGAACGGCTCAGGCAGTTTCCGCAGATCGTCGCCGGACGAAGTGCGATCATGCCGCATTCGTCGCAACGCTGATAGCGGAGCTCGCCGCGCGCGCAACCCTCCCAGTACGGCTTGGAGGCGGGAGACGGGTTCGGCACGGGGATGCCGACGGGCTGCGGCTCGAGCATCAGGGCCGCTCCGTGCCGAGCAGGAGAACGTCGGTGAACAGCGCGCCGGAACCGCCGTTCGAGCACAGCGCAACGGAGGCGTTCTCGACCTGGTTGGTGACGCACGACCCACGCAGCTGCTCGACACCGCGAGTCACCCGCTGCAGCTGCTGGGCGTTGATCCCGGCGTGGCTGTAGGACATCGTGCCTCCGTCGGTTGTCACCGGGATACGCCCACCCGGCGCGATGTTGCCTTCCTCGACGAAGGGACCACCCTCGCCGTCGGCGCAGAACCCGAACGCCTCGAGCTGGCGGATGATCTCGAAGGAGAAGGGGTCGTACAGCTCGGCGACGTCGACGTCGTCGGGCCTGAGACCGGCGGCGGTGAACGCGTGGCGCGCCGCCGTGCGCCCCACATAGCCGGCGGGAACGTCGGAGCGTCCGACCAGATCCCACGCCGGCGCGATCTGATAGGCGGGCCCGTAGGAGTCGCTCGCCCCGCCCAGGATCCAGACCGGCGGAGACGGAAAGTCGGCGGCCCGCTCGGCCGTGGCGAGGACGATCGCACAGCCGCCCTCGGACGTCATGGCGCAGTCGAGAAGGTGGAACGGGTCGGCGACCATGCGCGACGCGAGGATGTCCTCGGTCGTGAACGGGCCGCGGCCGTGATAGACGGCGTCAGGATTGACGTGTCCGTTGTTTCGGATAGTGGCGGCCACCGTCGCCATCTGCTGCGACGTCGTGCCGTGCATGACCATGTGGCGACGGGCCATCAGCGCGAACTCGGCGGCAGTGAACAGGCCGTACCCGACGACGAACTCGTTCGCGGGTCTCGTCCACGGCGCCGTCGACGAGCGATCGGTGTACATCGACGCCCCGCCGGCGGCGATCAGCACGACGTCAGCGCGGCCCGATGCCACCAGGTCAGCGCCCTCGAGCACGATCGGGATACCGAGTTGCCACGGAAGCCGGGTGCAGGGCCCGAGCCGAAGCCCCAGCACCAGCTCCTGCGCCTGAGCGCCGATCACGGCGTCGACGTCGGACGGTCGCACGCCGGCGTCGGCGAGAGCCCCCAGGGCCGCCTCGAAGGTGATCGATTCGGAATCGTGGCCTTCGAGCTGACGCGCCTGCGCGGTGTTGTGAACACCGGCGATGACGACGTCGCGGTACGGGTGAGCCACGCGTCAGGCGCTCGCGCGCGACTCGAACAGTCCGCGCTCGGCGAAGACCGTGACCACCTTTTCGCCGATCCGGCGCATGGCCCGCAGGCACTCGTCGGCGGCGGCGTCACCGTCGCCCTTGCGCACGGCGCGAAGCACGGCAGTGAAGCCGCGCCGCCACACGCCCATGGCCTCGGGAACGAGGGCGAAGAACTCGCCGGGGACGAGCGCCGACATGGCGCGCAGCAGGACCTTGATCCGCGGCGACTGGGCGGCGTCGACGAGGCCGGCCTGAAACGCCGAAGCGCACCTGCCGAACTCGACGGGATCGTCGGTCTTGTCGCACGCCCGAATCTGGGTGCTCAGCCGATCAACGAGCTCGGCACCGGGCCGCTCGATGGCCTTGCGTGCTGCGAACCCGTACACCAAACCGAACAGCTCGTAGTGGTCGCGAACCGACGGAGCGTCGAGGGCGTTGACGAAGGCGCCGCGATGCATCTCGATGGTGACCCAGCCCTCACGCTCGAGAGCTATCAGCGCCTCCCGGACAGGGATGCGGCTGATGCCAAGCATGGCGGCGACGTCGTCCTGCGGCACACGCTCACCCGGTCGCAGGTTGCCGTCGAAAATCATGCGCCGGATGAGAAGTGCCGCTTCGTCGCCGCTGCTCCTCCGGGCCAGCCGGGGCTCGTAGGCCCGCGGCGAGCTCGAGGGCGACATCGTTCACATAAAATATCAAGTCTGTGACGACGGCCATCGATCTGACGGGTCAGGTCGCGGTCGTCACCGGCGGAGGCGGCGGCATCGGCGCGGCCACGTCGTACGCCTTGGCCGCGGCAGGCGCCGATGTCGTCGTGGCCGAGATCGACGAGCAGCGGGCCAAGGAAACCGTCGAGCGGATTCGGAGCGATGGGCGCAGCGCGGACGCCGTCGCGGTCGACGTCACGTCACAAGCCGACGTGGAACGTCTTGCAGGCACGGTCGGGCGAGCGGACCTGCTGGTCAACAACGTCGGCCACCATCTTGGGCCGCGCCCGTTCGCGGACAGCGGCGCCGCCCACTGGGACGCTCTCCACGCCGTGAACTTCGGACACGTGCTCGCCTGCTCGCGCGCCTTTCTGCCGGGAATGATCGAGCGCGGCGCGGGATCGATCGTCAACGTCGCGTCCGTCGAGGGCCTGCGCGGCTACCCCGCCGATCCCGTGTACGGCGCCTACAAGGCGGCCGTCTGTCACTTCACCACGTGCCTCGCTCTCGAGGTGGCACAGCACGGGGTCCGCGTGAACGCCATTGCCCCCGACGTGACGCAGTCGCTGCAGGTCGACTACGACTCTTTCGTGCCCGACGAGCTCCGAGACCACTGGCCGGTCTGGGTGCCCGTCGGACGCCGCGGCGAACCGGAGGACAGTGCCGACGTCGTCGTGTTCCTCGCCTCACCGCTCGCGCGATTCGTGACCGGTCACGTGATCCCGACCGATGGGGGGACGCTCGCAGCCGGGGGCTGGTTCCGCACGATGGGCCGGGGTCGCTGGACCAACAGGCCCCGCGATCCATGATGCGCGAGAACCGCTGATGCCCGCGTTGTCGATCATGCTGCGGTCCTACTCGCCGACCGACCCGGGCCCCGGCGGGTGGCGGGGATTGTTCGACCGCGCACAGGCCGCCGAGGATGCCGGCGTCGACCGTCTCTTCGTCTCAGACCACGTCGTCTTCGGTGAGCACATGGACGCCTACGCACGGCCGGAGGTCGGCGGCCAGGAGGGCGGGCGCCAACCGACCGGCCCCGACGGCCACTGGCTCGAGCCGCTCACCGTGCTGACGGCGTTGAGCTCGGTGACCTCGCGCATCCGGCTGGCGACCGGGATCCTCCTCGCCGCGCTGCGCCGGCCGGTCGTGCTGGCCAAGACGGCGGCAACCATCGACGCATTGTCGGGCGGGCGACTCGACCTCGGCGTCGGCGTCGGCTGGCAACGCGAGGAATACGAGGCGGCCGGGCTCGACTTCGAGCGGCGCGGCGTGCTCCTCGACCACACGCTCGATGTCTGTCAGACGCTGTGGCGCGAGTCGCCGGCGCACTTCGAGTCGGACGAGCTGACGTTCGGCGGCATCCATCAGTTCCCGCACCCTGTCGACCCCGGCGGCGTTCCCATCTGGGTGAGCGGCACCGTGAACAAGCGGGTGCTCGTGCGCATCGTCCGTTTCGGCAGCGGGTGGATCCCCTGGGGACCGGCCGAGGCCGACCCCGCGGCGTGGATCCCGCGGGTGCACGAGGCGCTTTCTGACGCCGGCCGGGACACGAACGGATTCGACGTCGCCGGGCGACTGCCGGTGGTGACGAACGGCGGCGGCGACATCGACGTGCCGCGGACGATGGAGCGCGTCCCCCCGCTCGTCGCCGCCGGCGTCACGGATTTCCGCGCCTTCCTCCGCCTGCCGTCCGGGCGGTCCGCGGCGTCAGAGCGACTCGCTGTTGTCGTCGAAGCCTTCCGCGAGGCGACGTCGTGAGTGGCCCGAAGCCCCTCGATGGCGTGCGCGTGCTGGCCGCCGAGCAGATGCAGGCGTTGCCGTACGCGACCCAGCTGCTGGCGCGTCTCGGCGCCGACGTCGTCAAGGTCGAACCACCGGGCGGGGAATCCGGACGCGCCTCGCAGCCGTCGATGACCGACCCGCACGGCCGAGTCGTCGGCGCCACGTTTCTGCGCAACAACCTCGGCAAGCGGAGCGTCGCCATCGACCTCAAGAGCGAACGGGGTCGGGCGCTGTTCCTCGAGCTGGCACCGCGTTTCGACGTGGTGGCGGAGAACTTCAAGGCGGGCACCATGGACCGCTTGGGTCTGGGCTACGACGCCGTGCGGGCCGTCCACCCGGGTGTCATCTACGTGTCGGTGTCGGGATTCGGCAGCAACGGCTCGCCGTACGGCAGCTGGCCGGCGTACGCCTCGATCGTCGAGGCCATGTCCGGGATCTACGAGTACACCCGGCGTCCCGGCGAGCCGCCGCGCGCGAATCCCGTCGGTGCGCTGGGCGACATCAGCTCGGCGCTGTTCGCCACCATCGGCATCCTCGCCGCCCTGCGCCATCGCGATCGCACGGGTGAAGGCCAGCACGTCGACGTGGCCATGCTCGACGCCACCGTCGCCATGACCGACATCGTCACCAAC
>JAFASB010000123.1 GCA_019244985.1 Acidimicrobiia bacterium
TCGCTCCGGTCCCATCGGCGCGTGCCGGGCAGCGTCGTCGCGGCCGGCGTGACGGCGATGGCCTCCGTCGACGCTTCAGGAACGGCGACCGGCGCCGGTGCGACGCCGACGGGCTCACCATTCGACTCGGGCTCGGCGACAACGGGCTCGGACCCGAGGCGGCTGGCAGCCGTGAGCTCTGCTGCTGCCGCCCGCTTGGGGGCCCATGTGTTTATTTCCGGTGCGTCCTCGGGCTCTGCTTCTTCGCGTTCTCCGACCGTGTCGTGAAGATCGGAGAGGTTTTGCGGTTCGTCGATGGTGGCGTCGGCCGTGCCGGACGCGGCGACCAGCGCCTCTGAGAGGGCGGCGGCCAGGTCGTCGGCCAGCGGAGGCGCGGGGTCGTCGGTGTCTCTCACGAAGGCGTGCTCGGCCGGCGAGGCGTCGGCGGCGGGCCCCGGCTTCCACTCGGCGAAGGCGGCGTCGAGATGGTCGTCGTCGGCCCAGTCCGGGACCTTGGGACCGCGGTCCTCCGCAGCGGGCTCGTGTTCGACGTGGGCCTCGTCCTGCGGGTCTCGTTCCGCGGATGACGGGCCGTCGCCGTAGACGGCGCCGAGGAGGTTCGAGAGGTCCGGCATGTCTTGAAAATCGGCGCAAACGAGGGCCTGCTTGAGCCCGGAGGGGCGCCAATACGATGGGCGGGTGGCCGATGCCGGTGGCTGGCGACCCCTCAGCGTCCGGACGCGCCGAGCCGCCTCAGTCGCCGGTCTGACCGGCGACTCACCCTTCGCCCGCCTGGCCCTCACCCATGTGCTGGCCATCGCCGGCGACACACTGGTGACGGTCGCCCTCGCCGGGTCGCTGTTCTTCTCCATCTCGCCCCACGCGGCGCGCGGCCGGGTCGCCCTCTACCTCGTGCTCACGATGGCCCCGTTCGCCGTCGTGGCGCCGCTCCTCGGCCCTGTTCTCGACCGGAGCCGCAGTGGCCGGCGGGCCGTCGTCGTGGTGTGCTGTGCCGGGCGCACCGTGGTGTGCTTCCTCATGGCGCAACACCTCCACAGCCTGCTGCTCTTCCCGGAGGCGTTCGTCGTCCTCGTGCTCTCGAAGGCGTATCTCGTGACCAAGGCGGCGCTGGTCCCGGCCACCGTCGACGACGAGACCCAGCTCGTCCGCGCTAACGCCCGCCTGGCGGTGCTCGCTGCGCTCGCCGGGTTCGTCGCCGCCGGCCCGGGCGCCCTCGTGCTGAAGCTCTCGTTCCTCGGCGCCCCGTGGGTGCTGCGGCTCGCAGGCGTCGCGTTCGCAGCGGCAGCCGTGGCCGCGGTCCGCCTCGCACGCGCTCCGGTCGACCAGAAACCGGAACCGACCGCGACCGAGGCGGGCCTGCTCCGCAGCCACGGCATCCTCCTCGGCTCGACGGCGATGGCGGTCCTCCGCGGCTCGGTCGGCTTCCTGACGTTCCTCCTGGCGTTCGCCTTCCGCCGGGCGCACGCGCCCTCGTGGTGGTTCGGCGTCGCCATCGGGGCCAGCCTCGCCGGCACGCTCGTCGGCGCGCTGCTCGCGCCGCGGGTGCGTCGTCTGGTGACCGAAGAGCGCATGCTCACCGCGTCCCTCGTCGCCGTCGCGCTGGCCGCCGCTATCGGCGCCCGCTTCGGCAACCGGGCCGCGGCGTCGGCGCTTGCGGGCGTCGTCGGACTCGGCGCCAGCGCCGGGAAGCTGGCCTTCGACTCGATCGTCCAACGCGACGCGCCCGACGCCGCCCAGGGCCGGGCGTTCGCACGCTTCGAGACGCGCTTTCAGCTCGTGTGGGTGGCGGCCGCCCTCGTACCGGTCGTCATCCCCGTGCCGACGCGCGTTGGCATGATCACCCTCGCCGTGGCCGCGAGCGGTGCGACGATCTTCTACGTCCTCAGCCGGCGGGGTTACCCGGTGTCGCCGTCGTCGTCGAACTCGAGACGCGCCAGGTAGAGCCCAGGCGCGTCGAGCTCGGCGGGTGTCGGGAGCTCGCGTGGCGACGACCAGAGTCGGTGCGCAGCCTCGGCGCCGCCGCGCTCGACGAGCCCGCGCACGAACGCCGCGCCACGGTCGTACTGCGTCTGGCCGAGCTCGAGCCCGAGCAGGCGGCCGACGAACCGGTCGCCTTCGGTCGCCTCGACCCGGCGCCTCCGCAGCGCCTCGGCGACCATGTCATAGGAGCCGATGAGCCGGCGGCCGACGGTGTCGAGGATGTAGTCGACGTACCCGACCAGCGGCACGGCGAGCGCCTCGATGCGAACGAGGACGTCTCGCTGGGTCGATGTCTGGATGGCGCCGAACAGTGTCTCGGGATTCCCCAGCAGCGATTGCAGGCCGCTCGGGTCGGTCAGATCCATCTCGCCCAAGCTTCCTTCGAGCGACTCGGGGTTGACCTCGAAGCTCGACACGTACTCGTCGAGGAGCTGGCCGAGCCGGGCGCGCACGTGAGGGATGCCGAGCACGGCGTGGTGCACGAGCTCGTGCAGCAGGATCCAGAGCTGCAGGTCGTCCTCGGGGAGGCTCCACTCGCCGCCGAAGGTGTCGATGTTGGCGGGCACGACGACGAGCTCGTCGGAGAGCGGACGCGGCAGTGGGACGTCGTACTGGCCGAGCGCCCGCTGCGCCATGTGTCCGACCATGAGACCCGACTGCATGCCGAGCAGCACCGGACCGAGAAGCTTGCCGATGCTGCCCAGCAGTCCGGTACTGGGGTCGGCGTCGACCTCGTCGCTGCTCTCCGGAAGCGAGAGCGACGTGGCCAGACGTTCGAGCAGCGGCTTGTACGCCTCGAGCCCGCGCTGGGCCCACTCGCCGCGACCGACGGGGCGGACGTGCAGCACGGTGCCGCCGGGGGCCGTCGGCAATCCGGTGGCGTTGGCCACGTTGAGCTCCGCGACCCGCGCCAGCTCCTCGAACTTCATGCGCAGGATCGGGTCGACGTTGTTCTCTGGCTGGCCTTCGGTGGCCAGCATGAGCGAGATCTGGCGGGCCACGTCCCAGCTGACCGGGCCCTGCTCAGTGAACAGTTTCGCCAGGTCGCCGAAGATCGGGAGCTGTTCGAAAGGATTCCCGGATGGACCTTCTTCGGCCATGAGGGCATGGTAGGTGGCGTGCTTTCGGTATCTGTCATCGGGGCGGAGACGTCCGTGGGCCGCGCTGTCGTGCGGCGACTCGAGACTTCCGGCGCGGATGTGACATCGGCCACCGACGCCCTGGACGCCGTTGTGCACGTCGAAGCGGAGGGAGTCGCAGACGTCGACCGCCTGCGCGAGTCGTTGCGTTCGCCCGGGGCGAGCCGCGTCGTCTACCTGTCGACCGCCATGGTGTACGGGGCGTGGGCGAACAACCCGGTGCCGCTTACCGAAGACGCCCCGATGCGCCCCAATCCGGGTTTCGCCTACGCCACGGCGAAGGCAGAGAGTGAGCGCATTGCCGTGGAATGGCGTGACGCCAACGCCGACGCCGTTCTCGCCGTGCTCCGGCCGGTCACCGTGCTCGGCGGCGACGACGACAGCCGCCTCGTGCACCTCCTGCGCGATGTGTTGCCCGCGGGGATCGCCGATCCCATTCCGCCGGTGCAGTACCTGCACGGCGACGACCTCGCCGACGCCGTGGTGCTCGCCGCCACCGGCGGTCTCGACGGGGTCTTCAACGTGGCGCCGGACGGGTGGATGTCCGAGGAGGAGGCCAGGGCACTCAGCGCCGGACCCGTCAGCATGCGTCTGCCGAGGCGCCTGCAACCCGTGCTCGGGCCTGACGTCCCCGACGACGTGCGGCCCTACCTGGTGCACCCGTGGGTCGTCGCCAACGACCGGCTGCGCGCCGAAGGATGGGCGCCGCGGTACTCGAGCGAAGAGGCCTTCGTCGCGGGCGCGGGCGTGCCACGGTGGCAGTCGCTGAGCCTGGGTCGCCGCCAGGCCATCGCCCTCGGGGGGGTCGCGGCCGCCGTGGCGGGCGGCGTCGCCGCGGGCGTCGCCGTGTACCGCCGCCTGCGCGACTGACGCTAAGGATTCGGCGGGCGCTCGACGAGCGAGACGGTCATCCGCTTCAGGTCCTTGCCGCGGCGGATGTCGAGCGAGATCGCGTCGCCCGGGCGGTGGCCGCGAAGGGCCACGACGAGCGCGCCCATCGACTTCACGGGTTGATTGTCGAGGCCGACGATCACGTCGCGCACCTGGAGCCCGCTCTTGTCGGCGGGACTCCCTTGGACGACGCGGCCGACGAGGGCGCCTCCGTCGATCGACATGTCCTTGGCCGTCGTCGGATCGACGTCGGTGCCTTCGATGCCGAGCCAGACGTGCACGACCTTCCCGCCCGCGATCAGCTGATCGGCCGACGAGCGGGCGATGTCGATCGGC
>JAFASB010000102.1 GCA_019244985.1 Acidimicrobiia bacterium
GCGGCCGAAGCGTTCTTCGGCGCGCCCCTCGACAACGACGTCGTCGAGGAGGCCTTCGCGGCGGTGCGCGTGCCCGGGCGGTTGGAGGTCGTGGCCCGCCAGCCGCTGGTCGTTCTCGACGGCGCCCACAACCCGGCCGGCGCGGTCGCGGCCGCAGAGGCGATCGCCGAGGAGTTCGGGAGCGCTGCCGCCAAGGTGATGGTGGTCGGTTTCCTTCAGGGCAAGGATCCGCTCGAGATGCTGCGAGCGCTCGAAGCGAGCGACGCGCGCACGGTGATTGCGTGTGCTGCACCCTCGCCTCGAACGTTGCCGCCCCAGGACGTGGTGGCCGCTGCTCGCGCCCTCGGTGTGGACAGCGAGACCGCGAACTCGGTGCCCGAGGCGCTCGCCCGCGCCCTCGCCGCGGCATCCGACGAGGACCTGGTTTTGGTGACAGGCTCGCTTTACGTCGTGGGGGCGGCGAGATCTGCTTTGCAGACCGGTCGATAGGGTGCGGCGCCTATGAGCGACCGCACCCTCGTCATCTGCAAGCCCGACGCCGTCGAGCGGGGACTCGTCGGCGAGATCGTGGCGCGTCTCGAGCGCAAAGGACTCCGCATCGTGGCCATGGAGCTGCGCCGGATCGACGAGGCGACCGCCGGACGCCATTACGAGGAACACCAGGGCAAGGCTTTCTACGGCGACCTGGTTGTATTCATCACCCGTAGCCCGGCGGTGCTAATGGTCGTCGAGGGCCCCGAGGAGACCTACAAGGTCGTCCGCACCCTCATGGGCGTCACCAACCCACGGGACGCGGCACCCGGCACCATCCGGGGCGACCTGGCCGTGGAACTCACCGAGAACCTGGTTCACGGCTCTGACAGTCCCGAATCCGCCAAGCGTGAGATCGATATCTTCTTCCCGAGCTTGTGACCTTGTGATCGGACTCGGGCAAGCGGGTTGTCCGATTCCTCCATCCGGCCCTAGCCTCTAGCGGATACCTCCCTAAGGGCGGGGGCCTTTTCCCATGTCCGACAGCTTCTTCTCCTCCCTGCTCGGCAGGGACATGGCGGTCGACCTCGGTACGGCGAACACACTCGTGTACGTCCGAGGCCGCGGCATTGTCCTCAACGAGCCTTCCGTGGTCGCCGTCAACATCAAGGACGGGCGTCCTCTCGCGGTCGGGCTCGAGGCCAAGCGCATGATCGGCCGGACGCCGGCCCACATCGTGGCCATCCGACCCCTGAAGGACGGCGTCATCGCCGACTTCGAGATCACCGAAAAGATGCTGCGCTACTTCATCCAGCGCGTGCACCAACGCCGGTGGGCGAAGCCCCGCATGGTGATCTGCGTTCCCTCCGGCGTCACCGGCGTGGAGAAGCGCGCCGTGCAGGAGGCGGCTGAGTACGCGGGGGCCCGCAAGGACCCCTTCATCGTCGAAGAACCAATGGCCGCGGCCATCGGCGCCGGGCTGCCGGTCGCCGAGCCCACCGGCAACATGGTCGTCGACATCGGCGGCGGCACCACCGAGGTGGCGGTCATCTCGCTGGGCGGCATCGTCACGAGCCAGTCGATCCGCATCGGCGGCGACGAGCTCGACGAGGCGATCATCCAGTTCATCAAGAAGGAGTACAGCCTGGCCCTCGGTGAGAGGACGGCCGAGGAGATCAAGATCGCGCTCGGGTCCGCCTGCCCCCTCGAGGAGGAGCTGCACGCCGAGATCCGCGGGCGCGACCTGATCACCGGGCTGCCCAAGACGATCGTCACCACCACCGAGGAGATCCGCGAGGCGATCGAGGAGCCGGTGTCGTCCATCGTGGACGCGGTGAAGGTCACCCTCGACAAGACGCCTCCCGAGCTGGCCGCCGACATCATGGAGCAAGGGATCGTGCTCACTGGCGGCGGAGCCCTGCTGCACGGCCTCGATGCCCGGTTGGCGGCCGAGACCGGGATGCCCATTGTGGTCGCCGACAATCCGCTGCATTCGGTGGCGATCGGCAGCGGTCAGTGCCTCGAGGAATTCGACGT
>JAFASB010000240.1 GCA_019244985.1 Acidimicrobiia bacterium
TAGGGCGGGGGCGACATGCGCCCGTGCGGCGCGGACCATGTCACGCGTCTGACCCGAGTCGGGCCCGTAGAAGCCTCCGAACCGAAGCACGACGCCGATCCCGCCGTGGTCGGTGAAGCGTTGGGCTTGGCCCTCGGCCTCGATCGCCGACTGCACGTAGGCCACGGGCTCGACCGGCGTTTCCTCGTCGATCCACTCGGCACCGTGGTCGGCGTACATGAAGGCGATGGACTCCTGGATGTAGCGCCGAGCCCCGGTCGCCAGGGCGGCGTCGACCAGATTCCGCGAGACCTCCCGCCGGATGCGATCGTTCTCGTCCCACGCTTTGGGCATCGACATCTTCCACGTCGGCGGGATGTGGGTGGCGAGGTTGGCAACGACGTCGTGGCCTGCGACCGCCTCCTTGACGGCGGCCGGGTCGAAGACGTCGACACTCACCGGCGTGGCGCCCAGATCCCGCAGCATGGCCTCCTTGGCGGGCGTGCGGGCGACGGCCGTCACGTCGTGACCGGCCTTGACCAGGTCGCGCACGGCCCGCCGGCCCACGACGCCGGTCGCCCCAACAACGAACACGTTGCTCATGACAGCACCTCCTGGAGAAAGGCGGCCCCCTTTGCCGCCGCCTCGATCGGGACGGTCGTCGCCAGCTTCTGGAGCAGGTCGGCGAGCGTCGTCCTGCGCAGCTCCCCTCGCCATGCCTCGTCGGCGCGATACATGGCCTCGGCGATCGCACACACCGGTGAGTAGAGGCGCGGAGACACCTTGGCGGGTCCGCGCTTTCTGATCTCGGTGCACTTGAAGCTGATCTCGCGACCTTCGACCGCGTCGACGACGTCGAGGAGCGTGACCTCGGCAGCCGGGCGCCCGAGCCGGTAGCCGCCGTGACGGCCGGGCACCGATTCGATGATCCCGGCGCGCGACAGCGACTGCAGAGCCTTGGCCAGATAGGCCGCCGGCACCCCATGGAACTCGGCGAGCTTCGACGCCGGCAGAGCGGCGCCGTCAGGAAGCAGGGCCAGGACGGTGGTGCAGTGCAGTGCCCACTCGACCGGCTCGCCCAATCTCATACCCGGATAATATTTATCCGGATATGAGGTGTCAAGTTAGAGAACCGACCCGGGACGCCCCGAGCCCGTCGCCATCGGCCGGGCCTTGGCCTTGATCCTGCCCTTGGTCTCCGCCTTGGCCCTCACCGGCTTCCCGCCGCTCGTCTGCCGGGCCCGGCGGGGCTCGATGGCCTTCTTGTAGATGACGAGGCCGAGAAGCATGAGCAGGGCGGGGACGAGCACGATGTTCACGTTCCGGGCATCGGCCGTCGCCCGCCGCCGCTTGAGCCGTCAGCGACGCGTGAGGAGGAGGCAGCCGCCGAGGGGACCACCACCAGCGGCGGCCACGCCAACTTCGGGGTTGCCGGCGACCTGGCGCTCACCGCCTTCACCTCGGAGCTGCACACACGCCTCGTGCAGGAACCCGTAGCCGTGGAGGCGACCCGCCGAAAGCTGGCCCCCGTGGGTGTTGAGCGGGATCTCGCCGTCGCGGGCGATGTTCCGACCGCCCTCGATGAACGGTCCGCCTTCGCCCTTCTTGCAGAACCCGAGGGCCTCGAGCCACGCGAGGGTGATGAAGCTGAAGCCGTCGTACAGCTCGGCCACGTCGACGTCGGCCGGGGTCAGCTCGGTGCGCTTCCACATCATTGCCGCCGCATCACGCAGCGCCATCGTCGTCAGGTCGTCCCACTGGTCCCACGAGGGACGGCCGTGGATGGCGCTGCCGATGGCCTCGACCTGCACCGCATTGGGGAGGTCGGCGGCGGCGTCGGCGCGGGAGACGATGAACGCAGTGCTGCCGTCGGCGGGGACGTCGCAGTCGTACAAGCAGAACGGTGTGGTGATCAGCCTCACGTTGAGGTAGTCGTCCATCGTCATCGGGTCGCGGTAGATCGCCTTGGGGTTCAGGGCCGCGTTCTTGCGGGCGTTCAAGGCGATCTGAGCGAGCTGCTCGCGTGTCGTGCCGTACTCGTGGAAGTGACGTTGGGCGCACATGGCGATCCAGTTGGCGGCCGACGGGGCGCCGAAGGGCAGCGACCACTGCATGAAGCCACCCGCCCGGAAGCCGCCACCGCTGCGGCCGCCCATCGTCACACTGGCCCGGCCCTTCTCGCCCTGCGCCGACCCCTCCCACACCGTGCGGAAGCACAGAATGTGGTTGGCATAACCGACGCCGATGGCGGCACACGCGGTGATCACCGAGCCCAGCTGGCCCGGGTTCTCGATGCCGCCGTTGTACCAGTCGAGGTTGAGTCGGAGCGCGTCCTGCACCTCGACGGTACCGGCGCCCGAAAAGCCCGGCGGCGTGTCCATGCTGCCGGGGTAGGTGGCGATGCCGTCGATGTCCTCGCGCGTGAGCCCGGCGTCGTCGATGGAGGCGAGCGCGGCATCGATCGTGAGCTCGAGGGGGTTGCGGTAGAGGCGCCGTCCGACGTCGGACTGGCCGATGCCGGAGATGACGGCGGCTCGTTCGCTCACGTCGTCCCTCGGGGTTTGAACAGCGGGAGCCAGACGTCGTCGTGCTCATCGAAGGTGACCTCGACGGCCATGCCGACGTGGACGTCGCCGGGCGCGCATCCGACGATGTTGGTCATCAGGCGCACGTCGTCCTGCTCCTCGATGGTGACGATGGCGATCACGTAGGGCACGTCGTAGCCCGGGATCCACGGCTGATGGTTGACGGTCAAGCTGTGCACCGTGGCCCGCCCGCTGACGGCCTCGGGTGCGAGGTCCTTCGACAGATCCTTGGGGCAGATCGGCGACGGCGGGTGCACGTAGTAGCCGCAGGTCTGGCACCGGAGGAACCGGAGCTCATTCTCCTTGCCACCGGTCCAGAAGAACTCGTTGGTGTCGTCGACGCGCGGCAGCAGCCGGAAGGGCTTGTCGTCGCTCATTCCGTTTCCTTGGGCAGATCCTGGCCGGCCCGCCAGCCGCGCCGGGCGTGTGGGAACGCCTCGAGCGCTGGCACCAGGCCGAAGGACGGCTGCGTGAGCAGGATGGCGCCGGCGACCTCGTCCCAGGTCGCGCCCACCTCGGCGGCCAGCATGGCGTGACGCTCGACGCCCTGGGGGTTGCGCAGGATCACCGTGCAGACCAAGCGGATGAGCTCGTGGGTCTTGCGGTCCGGCGCGCGCAGCGAGTCGATGGCCGAAAGCCAGGCGGCCTGCGCCTCCTGAAGGGCGGGTGCCAGG
Organism: Acidimicrobiia bacterium; assembly: GCA_019244985.1. Classification (GTDB taxonomy): domain Bacteria; phylum Actinomycetota; class Acidimicrobiia; order Acidimicrobiales; family AC-14; genus CADDZP01. The sequence goes on from JAFASB010000240.1 coordinate 3,239, forward strand.
TCGTGCAGGTGCTTCTCGGACGGGAAGACCCAGTCGGCCTGGTCAGGCCCCTGGGTCTCGCTCAACCTCTCGAAGGCAACGCGGCCGTGGCCTCGCCGCTGACCTTCACCTC
>JAFASB010000473.1 GCA_019244985.1 Acidimicrobiia bacterium
CTTCAACCCGGTCAGCCTGGCGCTGGGCGCCGAGGCCACGTTCGTGGCCCGCACCCACGACATGGACCGCAAGCACATGATGGAGACGTTCCGCCGTGCCCACGACCACAAGGGCGGCGCGTTCGTCGAGATCTATCAGAACTGCAACGTGTTCAACGACGGCGCCTTCGAGCAGATCACGTCCCGCGAGGCCCGGCCCCAGATGCTGATCCCCCTCGAGCACGGCAAGCCCATCCGCTTCGGTCCCGACGGCGAGCGCGGTGTGGTGCTCGACGGCCAGGGGCGAGCGAAGATCGTCGACGTCGCGGACGTGGGGGAGGACAAGGTCCTCATCCACGACGAGAAGCGCGACGAGCCCGGCTTGGCGTTCATGCTCTCCCGCCTGGCGCGCGGGCCGATCGAGCCCACCCCCATCGGTGTGTTCCGCTCCGTCGACCGACCTACCTACGGCGACTCCATGCAGCGCCAGCTCGTCGAGGCCCAAGAACGCCTCGGTCCCGGCGACCTGAGCGCGCTGCTGCACTCCGGAGCGACCTGGGAAATCTGACCACGCTCCGTGGTACGGTCTTCGCCTACACCGGACGAAGGGGGGCGAAATGACTTCGGTCCGCGAGCGGATCGCCATCGTCTTCATGACGGTGAGTGTCATCGCCACACTGGCGCTGGGCGGCGCCGTCATCCATGAGCTGAACCGCAAGCCCACGACGGTTGCGGCCAATGGCACAAGTGCCGCGGCGACGAGTCCGGAGGCGGGTGCAGCCGCCGACCAGAGCGCGAGCGGTCAGGCCGCGGCCGGTACGGCGGGGTCGGCCGGGGCCGCGGGATCCGCGGGCCAGACCGTCAGCCATGGCGGGTCCGCCGGCTCGGCGGCGCCTGCCGGCCAGCTGTCGAACACAGCCGTTGCCTCGGGTGGCGTCATCACCGTCGGCGGCGTCTACGACGAGACGGGCCCCTTCGACGCCACGGTCGAGCGGGACACGGTCAAGGCGTACTTCAACAAGGTCAACGACGCCGGCGGCGTCAACGGTCACAAGCTCCAACTGCTCGACTGCGACTCGGGCTACGACCCTTCCCGCGCTCACCAGTGCACCCAGCGACTGCTCAGCCAGGGCGTGCTCGCCATGGTGGGTCCGCTGTCGGTCAGCGGTGAGGAACCCGAGACCCAGTTCCTGAACTCCCAGGGCGTCCCCATGATCGGCGGCCTCGGCGTGCCGTCTGAGTTCAACGTGCCGCTGTCCTGGCAGGTCACCGCCAGCCTCACCCGCTACGGCACAGCGATGGGAACCCACGCCAAGGACCTCGGCATCAAGGCTCCCGAGGTCCTGATCATCAACGCCAACTTCATCGCCCCGGTGAAGGACGCCATCCTCGCCGGCCTTCACGCGCAGGGCATCAAGGAGAAGGGTGTCGACATCGTCGACGCCACCAAGCCCGACTACACCGACATCGCCCTGAAGACGTCGAGTGAGGGCGCCGACTCGATCATCGCCGGCCTCGACCCGTTCTCGTATGCCCGGCTGTTCCAGGCGCTCGACCGCCAGAACTTCCACCCGAAGCTGCTTGGCTTGGGGCTCGACAAGGCCTCGGCCAACAAGTCCTACGGCGCAGCCGCCAACAACGCCGAGTCGCTGACGCCACTCCTCGAACCGTGGGACCACCACAACGACCCGGGCGTGGCCGACTACGAGGGCACCGTGCGCAAGTACTTCCCCAACCAGGTGGCTGCCCTCGACGTCTATAGCGAGGGCGACTGGGTCGCCGCGGAGCTCTTCGTCGAGGCGGTCAAACGCATCGGCAACGCGCCGGTCACGCGACAGTCGCTCGCCACGGCGCTGAACGCGGTCAGCAACTTCAACTCCGGCCTGACCGTGCCACTCTCGTACGGCGCCGGCCCCCACGACCCGAACCACTGCTTCCAGTGGATCAAGAACCAAGGCGGCAACTGGTCGACCTATTCCGGCTGGAACTGCTTCTAGGTCGGCATCGATGACCATCGCCGCCGCAGGCATCTCGCTACTTCCGGGTCTGACCGTCATCGGCATCGTCCTCGGCGGCATCTACGCCCTCGCCGCCATCGGGCTCGTGCTGATCTACCGGGTCTCGGGCGTATTGAACTTCGCCCACGGCGCCGTGGCCATGTTCTCGACCTTCATCGCCTACCAGGTGTCAGTGCAGTCGGGACTCCCCGGATGGATCGGCCTACTGGCGGCCATCGCCGCCGGCATCGCCATGGGCTTCGTCATCGAGCGCTTCACCATGAGACCGTTAACAGGGAAACCGGTGCTGACCAAGGTGGTGATCACCATCGGCTGGCTGATCGTGCTGCAGGCGGCGGCCGCCCTCATCTGGAAGGCCAACGCCTACCACCGTGCTGTCAAGCTCGTGAGTAAATCCGGGTTCAGACTGACCGGCACGAGCGTCGTCGTGGGATACGACCAGCTGACCACCGTGCTGGTCGCGCTCGGCCTGGCCCTCGCCACTGCGGCCGTTCTGAAATACACGACACTCGGCGCGTCCATGCGGGCAGTGGCCGACGACCCCGAAGCCGCCCGGCTATGGGGGATCAGCGTGAACCGGGTCACCGCAGCGTCCTGGATGGTCGGCTCGGGCATGGCGGCCATCGCCGGCGTGCTGATCACGCCCCTGATCAACTTCGACACGTTCTCGCTGACGCTGGTCGTGATCGACGCCTTCGTCGCTGCCCTGATCGGCCGGTTGACCAGCCTGCCATTCGCCGTACTCGGCGCCTTCATCCTGGGCCTCGTGCAGACCTACCCCACGGCGTTCTTCAACAACTCAGGGATGCATGAGGTAGCGACATTTGCTCTTCTCCTGGTCGCCCTGGCCGTGCTGTTCCGGCCAGGCGCCCGCAAACTGAGGGTCGCGTGACCAGCGACCTTCGCCTCGTGCGTTGGACGGCGGTCGGCGTGGGCGTCGCCCTGGGCGTCCTCATCCCTGCGCTCCTCTCCGACTTCCTGCGCACGCTGGCTGCCGACGCCGCCATCGCCGGGCTCATCGTGCTCTCGCTCGTCGTTCTGACCGGCCTCGTGGGCCAGATCTCTTTCTGCCAGTACTCCTTCGCCGCCATCGGTGCCTTCACCGTGGGCTCGCTCGTCGCCGGCCACCACTGGGATTTCTGGCTGGCCCTGGTGGTCGGCGTGGTCTTCGCGGCGGTCGTCGGCGTGCTCGTCGGCTTTGTCGCTCTCCGGCTCTCAGGTCTCTTCCTTGCCATCCTCACCATCGGAGTGGCGCTGTTCTTCGACCGGTTCGTGCTGGCCGCGGGCAACTGGAACTCGTTCTCGGGTGGCTTGTCTTCGTGGCGTCCCGGAAGGCCGTCGTTCTTCGGCATCGGCCTGCACGGTGAGTACGCCTTCTACCTCTTCGCCTTTGGCGTGCTGCTCGCCGCGTGCCTGCTGGTTTGGAACCTGCGCACAGGCAAGACGGGCCGGGTGCTTCGAGCCGTGCGCGAGTCGGAGGTGGCGGCCTCGACCGTGGGCCTCAACCTGACCGCGTGGAAGCTGACCGCGTTCGGCATCTCCGCCGCCCTCGCCGGTCTGGCCGGCGCTTTGGCGGCGGTGCGCGTCGGGTCGGTCAGCCCCGGGTCCTACGACTTCCTGCACTCGATCTCGATCGCCGCCATCGCCATCGTCGCGGGTGCCGGTTCGATCGCTTCCGCGGCCGCCGGGGGGATCTTCCTGATCTTCGGCCGCGAGGCCCTCATCGACTGGACGTCGTTGTCCACCCAGTGGTTCGACCTGATCATCGGGGCGGGCCTGATCTTCCAGCTCGTGTACGCGCCCGACGGCGCCGTCGTCGACATCGAGCGGCGGGTCATGCGCCGGCTCCGGCCACCGAAGCATCTGCCGCGCGAGGCCGAGCAGCGCGCGCCCGACAAAGTCCCGGCGGCGGTCGGCTGATGGCACTTCTTCAGCTCGACGAGGTCTCGATCCGCTTCGGCGGCGTGCAGGCGCTGCTCGACGTGTCGCTCCAGGTTCGAGAAGGCGAGATCGTCGGGCTCATCGGGCCCAACGGTGCCGGCAAGACGACACTGTTCAATTGCATCACCGGCGTCCTGCGCTCCGACAGCGGTCACATCGCCTACGACGGCAAAGATCTCGCCGGGGTCAAGACGCACCGCCGAGCCCGTCTGGGGATGGCGCGCACCTTCCAGAACCTGCAGCTCTTCGGCCGCATGACCGTGCTCGAGAACGTGATGGTGCCCATCGATGCCTTCTCGCCCCGCACGCCGGTTGGCGACGCCTTCCGTCTGCCGACGGCACGGTTCGAGGAGCGCAAGGCCGAGGAGCGGGCCCGCGCGTTGCTCTACTTCCTCGACCTCCTCGACGCCGCAGACCTGCAGGCCGGCGATCTGTCGGTTGGCATGCAGCGGCGCCTCGAGCTGGCGCGGGCCTTGGCCTCCAATCCCCGGCTGCTGCTGCTCGACGAGCCGGCGGCGGGCCTCGACGCCCGTGAGACAGCGGCACTGGCCGACGTCCTGTTCCGCATCCGAGAGCAGTTCAAGGTGACGATGCTCCTCGTCGACCACGACATGGCGCTGGTCATGCGGGCGTGCGACCACATCTACGTCCTCGACTTCGGCCGCATCATCAGCGAAGGACCGCCCGAGGACGTGCGCGACGACCCCGAGGTCATCCAGGCCTACCTCGGCGAGGTGGCCTGATGGCACTACTCGAGGTCAGCGGCATGCGGACCGGGTACGAGGGCATCCCCGTCGTCTTCGGCATCGATCTGACCGTCGACGAAGGCGAGGTCGTTGCGCTGCTCGGTGCCAACGGCGCCGGCAAGACCTCGACACTCCGGGCCATCTCGGGGATGATCCCGGTCCTCGCCGGCGATGTCGTCTTCGATGGGGCGTCGATCGCCGGGCGCCCGGCGGAGGGCATCGCCCGGCGGGGCCTGGTCCACGTCCCCGAAGGGCGGGGGATCTTCCCGAGCCTCAACGTCGAAGAGACGCTGCGGATGGCCGGTGCCTTCGGCAAGGTTCCCAAGGCTGAGCTGGCCGACCGGCTCGACGAGACGTACTCGACGTTCCCCCGGCTGGCCGAGCGACGCACCCAGACCGCGGGCACGCTGTCGGGCGGCGAGCAGCAGATGCTCGCCCTGGCCCGGGGCCTCATCTGGCGCCCCAAGCTGCTGATGATCGACGAGATGTCCCAGGGCCTGGCGCCGCGAATCGTCGCCGACCTGTTCGAGATCGTCGACGAGTTCCCCAAGCGCGGCGTCTCGGTCCTGCTCGTCGAGCAGTTCGTGGGACGTGCCCTTGACGTCGCCAACCGTGCCTACGTCTTGGAGAAGGGCGAGGTCTCCTTTGCGGGCACGGCCGCCAAGCTGGCCAAGGACGAGGACTTCGTGAGGGGCTCCTACCTCGGCGACGTCGACGTGGAGCGCCTGTCGGACAGCCAGCGGCGCCGCCGCGACACCCTGCCGGCGGTCGAGGAGATTCCGGTGCAGCTCCCGCCGGCCCTGCTGCGCGGCCTGATGGAGCGCGCCGAGCGCGACGGGGTCTCCGCCGAGGAGCTCATTCAGAACGCGGTCGCCGGTGAGCTGGCGCCGCCGAAGCGCAAGAACGGCACCCGCAAACGCAAGGCGCCCGCCAAGAAGAAGCCGGCGACCACGAAGTCGACGGCGAAGAAGCCCGCGGCGAAGACGGGCCGGCGCAGTGGCTAGGCGGCATCGAGCAGGACGGACCGCCGCCGTCGCCGCGAGCCTGGTGCTGGTCGCGGGGCTTGCGACCGCCTTCGCGCCGACCGCACGCGCCGTACAGACTTTCTCGGCCGTCAATGGGACGGTGAGCGGCGCCGCTGTTCACCTCGTCGTCGGTTCCAACGCCTTTCCGAACTTCCGCACCGGTGCGGTCGACAACCGCTATCCGCTGGCCCAGGCGCGTGTCGACAACTCGCCGACCGCCGAGGGCACCGCCAGCCCGCTCGACACGGGACCGCTCGGCCAGACCGCGGTCGCCACATTCAACAGCGGCCAGGCCCCGACGCTCCCGGCCCCGCTTCCGACCCCGCCGCCCTCGCCCCCGCCCGCCGGACTGCAGCTCAGCCAGCCGCAGTACGCCGACGCCAAGTTCCCCCCTGGAGCTGACAAGCCGGTCACCGTCGGCAGCCTTGGCGGCCCGTACGCGGCGGCCACCGCGGTGCAGAACAAGGCGACTGCTCAGTCGGAGCTCGTGTCCGCTCCGCCGGGCGCGTCGCCGAGTGCAACGTCGCTCAACAAGCTCGACGCCGCGCTGAGCGCATGGAGGCTGCAGTTCCTCACCGCAGCTGACGCCAGACGGTTCCCCATGATCCACCCGACCGCCGCCCAGCCCGACGGCGCCGACGGCATCACAGGTGCGGCGACGGCGGTCTTCGACGACGCGGCCGGAACGCTCACCCTCTCCGGTGATACTCGTGTCGCCAAGGCGTCCTTCGGCGGCGGCGCCATCGCCCTGTTCGGGCTCCACAGCGCCGTGCAGGTTGTCAACGACGGCACGCCCAAGGAATCGATCACGATCGAGATCGCCAACGCGACCGTCGGAGGTGTGCCGGTCACAGTCGGGCCCGACGGTGTGTCGATCAAGGGCACGCAGGTGCCCGGGCTCGGCCAGGCCCTGCAACAGGCGAGCGCCGCCCTCAACAGTGCGCTGGCCCAGGGCGGCTACCACGTCGCGCTGGCGACGCCGGACATCAAGAAGGGCGACAACCAGGAGACGGTGAGCGCGACCGGCGTGCATGTGACCTTCCAGCAAGGGGGCGCCGTCGGCGGCATACCGCAGCAGTACTTCGACTACTCGCTGGGCGAAGTCTTCGCCGACTCCCTCGCCACGCCCGGGACACCGCCGGGCAGCGGCGCCAACGTCCTGGGAACGACGCAAAGCGCACCCACGGAAGGCACGACCGAGTTCATCCCTGGGACGGAGGGCACGCCGGCCATTCCGGGTACGCCGGGCGGCGCCCTCGCCACGTCCACGCCGACGCCGCGGTCGGCGGCGACGCAGACGATCGGCGGAGTACGGCGCATCGTCAGCGACAAGCCGCTGTGGCTGCTGCTGTTCTATTTCATGTGGCAGGCGGCGCTGATCGGCACGGCCGCCAGCCTGTGGTGGTGGCGGATGGCGGAGAAGCCGTGAGCGAGCGAGGTCGCCTGTTGCTCGAGCGCCAGCCCGAGGTCCGAGTCACGTGCCCGAACGACGGCTGGACGTTCGCTCCCCGCTACACCGACGGGCGTTGCCCGATCGACGGGTGGGAGGCGCCCGTCGACGTGGCGCCGCCGCGACTCGCCCGCATCGACTGGTTCTGGCCGGCATTGATCGCCATGGCCATCGTCTCCATCCTGATGGGCGTGCTTGTCGTTCTGGCGTACGTGCGCGCCTGACCGCCAAACGGCGGGGCTGACGATGATGCCAATGGCCCATCCAGGGGGTACCGGCGCCTGCCGAACACTGAGAGTGATGTCAGCCCGATCCACTCTCGAAACCCAGCTGGAGCCGGAGTACCGCTCGCTGGTCACCGCCCTCGGCCCCTGGGCGCAGGTGTTCGATCTGCGCGATCGCCCCAGTCAGGTCACGGTGCGCGGACCGGCCTAGAGAGCCATCTTCCGATCGGGTGACGTCACCGTCTATCGGTTCGGGCCCAGCCTGATGGTGCACCAGCGGCTGTCGGGGTGGACCGAGGCCTACTTCATGCTTCGGCCGACCGCCAAGGGTATGAAGCTCGTCCGCCGCGGCTTCATCGGGTCGCACTGGAGCCAGGAGGACGCGGTGAAGGTCGAGAAGAGCATCCAGCACCTGAGCCTGGTCGCCGCCTAGCCCGTAGTGTCCCGGGCCATGCGCTTGGGACTGAACCTCGGATACTGGGGCGCGGACGCGGCACGCGTCGTCGACGTGGCCCGCCACGCCGAATCGCTCGGCTTCCATTCGGTGTGGACGGCCGAGGCCTATGGCTCCGACTCCGTCGTACCGCTGGCGTGGGTGGGCGCGCAGACGTCGAAGATCGGTCTCGGCACGGCGATCATGCAGATGCCCGCCCGCTCGCCGGCTATGACGGCGATGACCGCCGTCACCCTGGATCTGCTCTCGGGTGGGCGCGCCCTGCTCGGGCTGGGACTGTCGGGTCCCCAGGTGGCCGAAGGCTGGCACGGCCAGCCCTACGGCAAACCGCTGGCCAAGACCCGC
>JAFASB010000177.1 GCA_019244985.1 Acidimicrobiia bacterium
CCGGCCCTGCTTCGGCAAGCGCGGCCGGCACCGTGCCCTTGCGGCAGCCGGTGAGCACCAGCCAGTGACCGCCGTGGGCCTGGGCCAGGGCCGAGAGGCTGCACTTCGGCAGACCTTTCTCTCCTCCGCCCATCTGGGCCTTGCTGATCGTGCGGCACAGGGCCGCGTAGCCCTGCGGGTCGCGGGCGAGCACCACGAGGTGGCGGCCCTCGGGGTCGGCGGCGCCCGCTTGGGAGCGGCGGGGCAGGTCGAGGGTGAGCTCTGCGCCGAACACCGTCGGCATGCCGACCGCGTGGGCGGCCTGGGCGAAGCGCACGACGCCGTACATGCCGTCGTGGTCGGTGACGGCCAAGGCCTCGAGCCCGAGGTGCGCCGCTTCCTCGACCAACTCCTCGGGGTGCGACGCGCCGTCGAGGAAGCTGAAGTTGGTGTGGCAGTGGAGCTCGGCGTACGGCACCGCGCCCGACCGGCGGACGACCGCCGGCGGAGGCTCATAGGGTTGGCGGCGGCGAGACTCGGGGTGGGACGGCCCGGGCACGGCCTTTCCCCAGGACAGCCTGCGTTCCAGCTCGGACCACGGCATGTTCGGGTTGTTGAACCCCACGGCCGGATCATATCGAACACATGTTCGATTGGCGACCCCGAGGAATCGTCAGGGAAATCCCTGATTGGCAGCGGGGTGTGACCGATTCATCATTGAGTTTCCTGAAGGAAATCTCCTACGGTCAGCGATGAGTTCTGCGTCGAAGCGCCGTCTCATTGTCACGCCACGTCCGCCCCGTTCGTCGTAGGGACAGACCACTTCCGACCACGCAAAGGACGCTCTTCCGATGCTCGAACGCCTCGCCCGCACCTGCTACCGCCGCCGCCGGCGCGTGCTCGTCCTCTGGATCCTCGCCCTCGTCGCCTTCAGCTTTCTCGGCAAGGCGTTCGACGGCGGCTACGCGAACAGCTTCAAGCTTCCGGGCTCCGATGCCGTAGCCGCCTTCGACCTGCTGAAGGCGCGCTTCCCGCAGCAGTCCGGTGACACCGTCCTCGTCGCCTTCAAGGCCGATCAGGGCGTCGACAACCCCGCGGTGCACGCACGCGTCGATGCGCTCGTGGCCCAGCTGGCCAAGCGGCCGCACGTCAGCGGCACCGTCAGCCCGTACTCGCCGCAGGGCGCCCGCAACGTCGCGCCGGACCGCAAGGTCGCCTTCGCCGTCCTACAGCTCGACAAGCTCGGCTACCAGATGACCAAGGCCGACGGCACGGCGATGATCGACGCCGCCAAGAAGGCGGGAGGCAACGGCGTCGACTTCGAGCTCAGCGGCAACCTCATCCAGAACGCCGAGTTCTCCGGCGGTGGCGGCTCTGAAGGCGCGGGCATCCTCGCGGCCGTGGTCATCCTCCTGATCGCCTTCGGGTCGGTGATCGCCATGGGTCTGCCGATCCTGATGGCGATCGTCGGCATCGGCATCGGCCTTGCCCTCGTCGAGCTCCTCGCCAACCTCGTCCCCGTCCCGAACTTCACGCCGATCGTCGCCGCCATGATCGGGATCGGAGTCGGCATCGACTACGCCCTGTTCATCGTCACCCGCTACCGCCAGGGGCTCCACGACGGCATGGAGCCCGAAGAAGCAGTGGTGCGCGCCATTCGCACGGCGGGGCGCGCGGTCGTGTTCGCGGGCACCATCGTCGTGATCTCCGTCCTCGGCATGCTGCTGATGAACCTGCCGTTCCTGCAGGGCGTGGCCTTCGGTTCGGCCGCCGCCGTCGCGGTCACGGTCCTCGGTTCGGTCACGCTTCTCCCAGCCATGCTCGGGTTCACGGGCACGAAGATCGACAGCTGGCGCGTGCCGTTCCTGCACTCCACTGAGACCAACTACCGCAGCGGCGGCTGGTTCCGCTGGAGCCGCCAGGTGCAGCGGCGTCCGTGGGCGCTCGGCGCCGCCGGACTCACCGCCATCGTGCTGCTCGCCATCCCCGCCTTCTCGCTGAAGCTGGGCTTCCCCGACGAGACCACCCAGCCCAAGACGC
>JAFASB010000199.1 GCA_019244985.1 Acidimicrobiia bacterium
CCCTGGGACTCGCAGTTCGACTGGTTCGACTGACGTCGGTGTTTGCTCAGTGACCGGGCCGTGGGACCAGCGGCTGAGCAAACACCCTGGCGGCTATGCGGCGCCTGCGGCGCGGCGGCGCCGTTCTAGCTCGGCGTCGATGTCGGCGTCGGTCACGCCGAGGTGCCCGAACGTGGTCCACGCGTGGATGGCCAGCCCGATCCCCCACCCGGCGAGGGGCCACATGGGCCAGAAGTAGCCGCCGCCGGTGACCCCCCAGATCAGGATCAGGACGGCATTCACCACCGCATAGACAGCGAGGTGAGTGTTGAACGCCTTGCGCGCGATCAAATGCTTGCGTACCTCTTCGCGCTCATCAGCCATCGGCCCCGCCTCCTTCGCCGTCCCTTCTTCTACGTGGACGACCGATTCTCCCCCTAGCCGAGCTGGCCGCTACGGACGGCGGCCACGACCCCACCGTCGACAAGAAGATCGGCGCCGGTGATGAACGCAGCTCCCGGACCCAACAGGAACTCTGCCGCCGCCGCGATGTCGTCCGGGGTTCCGGGGCGTCCCACCCCGGACGCGTCGACCATCGTGCGCATGAAGTCGCCCGAGGGCCCGTCGAGCTCGGCTTGGCCCATCGTCGTGTCGATGACGCCGGGGCTGATGGCGTTGATGCGGGCGCCCCGGCGTCCCCACGGCTGGGCGGCGGCGCGTACGAGCACCGACACTGCCGCCTTGGCGAAGGCGTAGGCCAAGCCCGGATCGCCGTCCGCGGCCGCCCGGACGCACGGCAGGACTGCCAGGTCGGCGGCGCCCGCTCCGGCGATGGCGGCCTCGTCGCCGGCAGGGAGCCCGCCCGTGAGGTGGCCGGCCATGGACGAAATCACGACCGCTGCCCGACCGGGCGCGATCACGGCGCCGAAGGCGTCGATGACGTGCGCCGTGCCGACCAGGTCGACGCCGATCACCCGATCGGCCGGCGACTGCACGGGCGACACCCCCGCGGTGTGCACAACCGACTGCACGCGGCCGAGCTCGGCCGCAGCCTTGGCCAGGGCCGCGACGGACGCGGGGTCTGAAACGTCAACATGGTGGGTACGTATGTCGTAGGCCTCGTCGGCGAGGGCGGAGGACACCTCGCCGATGTCGGCCAACACGACGAGCGACCCGGATCCGCACCGGCGGGCGATCGCCATGCCCATCCCGCCGGCGCCGATGACCACGAGCACGTCCCCGCTCATCGGAACGCGGTCAGCTGTCTGCCGCTGGGAATCCGAAGGTCCCGCTGGCGACGATGGCCTTGCTGAACGGACGGGCCAGCGTCCGGAGCTCGGCGCAGGCGTCCTCGCCCAAGGCCTGGTAGGCGCGGGCGGCCAACCGGTCCGTGGTGTCCTCGACGCCCTGGCGGTGTGCAGCGCCCGACGGGGACAGCTCGAGATGCTCGCCGCCGGCCAGCCAACCCCGCGAGCGCACCGACTCGACGGCTGCCGCCCAGTCGTCCTCCGGCCACGCGCGTGAGGCCTTCAGAACCGACGCCGACACCTCGCCGGTGGCGGCGTGCACGACGAGCGCCTCCACGCCGGTGAGGCCTGCGGCCGTGAGGGCGGCGATATGGCCGTCGCCCCGGTATTCGCGCAGCAGCGTCTGCGCATGCCACAACAGGAGGTGGGGTTCGTCGGGCCATGCCAGCCGCGCGTGACCCGCGAACAGTGGCCGGCCCTCGATCTCATCGGTGGCGGCCTCAGCCGCAGTCCGTGCGAGGACGGCCGCTCGCGCCATCTCCGGACAACCGACAAGATCACCCAGGGCCCGGCGCAGCGCGGCGTCGGCCGCATCGAGCCGTGCTTCCAGGATCTTCTCGGTCGAGGCCTTCGCCCACGCCCCGGGGATGGCGGCTCGCACCAGCCGAGGGTTGAAGTTGAAAAAGGTGGCGATCACGACCTCGGCCGTGACGGGGCCCATGGCCGCGGCGCGCGACGCGAAGTAGCCCGCCCGGCCGTCGATGCCGATCGCCGCGTAACGCTCGAGGGCCTCGGGTGCGAAGTAGATCAGGCCGTGGACCGGCTCGAGCGTCCGCCACGTCTTGCGCGCCATCACGGCGCCGGCGTCGTTCATGCCGTACGTCTACACCGGATCGGCAGCCGCTTGAGGCTGCCGTTGGTGATCGAGCTCAGCCGCTCGACCGGACCAGCGACCTCGAACGACTCGATGCGCTCGAGCAGCCGCCGGTAGATCACCTCGATCTCAACGCGCGCCAAATGGGCGCCCATGCAGAAGTGCTCGCCGAAGCCGAACGTGAGATGCGGGTTCGGATTGCGGTCGACGCGGAAGGTGAACGGATCGTCGAAGACGCCCTCGTCGCGGTTGGCCGACGCGAAGTAGATCGCCAGCTGCTCCCCGGCAGGGATCGTGACCCCGCCGACCATGGCGTCCTCGGTCGCCAGCCGCGTGAAGTGGCTGATGGGGCTCACCCAGCGCAGCATCTCCTCGACGGCGTCGGGCAGCAGGCCGGGGTTGGCCCGCAGCTTCTCCCACTCGGCCGGGTGCTCGGCCATCGCCAGCAACCCGCCGCTGATGGCGTTGCGCGTCGTCTCGTTCCCCGCTTCGACGAGGAGCTCGGCGTAGGCCAGCAAGGTCTCGGCTCGCAGCGGCACGCCGTCGAGGTCGGCGCCGAGAAGCAGGGTGACAAGATCATCCTTCGGCGCCCGTCGGCGCTGGTCGATCAGCCCGGCCAGGTAGGCGTGCAGCTCTCCCCTGGCCCGCTTGATGGTCTGGCCCGGCGTCTCGCCGTCCCGGCGGAACTCGGGGTCGTCCTTGCCGATGATCTCGTTGGTCCATCGGAACAGGTCGTCGACGTCCGAGCGCGGCGCGCCCAGAACAGTGGCGATCACGGCCAGGGGGAAGGGCGCGGCAATGGCGTCGACGAAGTCGAGCTCGTCGCTGCCTGAGAGCGCGGCGTCGAGGATCTCGACGGCGATCTCGTCGATGTCGTCGCGGCGGGCGCGAACGCCGCGAGGTGTGAAGCTGGGGTTGGCGACCCGCCGCATCGGGCCGTGTTTCGGCGGGTCCTGGAGCACGAGGATCTCGGTCGGCGGGGGGAGCCCTTGGCCGGCTCGGCGCAGGGTGATGCCGCCCGCGCTCGAGAACTTCAGCGGTTCCTTGGCGACGTACTGCACGTCGGCGTGCTTGGTGATCGCCCAGAACGGTTCCCACCCCGGTGGCTCGACGCGCGCGACAGGCGCCTCGGCCCGCATCCTGGCCCAGACCTCGTGCGGATAGCCCCGTTCGCCGTAGCGCTCGGCGTCGACCAGATCGAGGGGATCGACGAAGTCGACTTCCACACTCATCTCGGCAGTCCCAGAAGACGCTCGCCGATGATGTTGCGCTGGATCTCGCTCGAGCCGCCCATGATCGTGTTAGCGCGCGAATAGAGGAAGTCGTTGGTCCACCCGTCGCCGGCGCTCGTGCCGACGAGGTCGTACGCGGTGTCGTAGAACCGCTTGCTGGTCTCCGACCAGAACAGCTTGATCAGGCTCGACTCGGCGCCGATCTCCTCGCCCCGGGCGAGACGGGCGAGGGTGCGGGCGTTGTGGAGGCGAAACAGCTCGGCCTCGATCCACGCCTGCGCCAACCGCTGGCGGACGATCGGGTCGTCGAACAGACCGGCGCCCGCGCACGCCCTCCAGAGCCGGTCGACGGCGTCCTCCTGTCGCACCTGCTGCTTCCAGATGAAGCCGCCGCCGCGCTCGTTGGCCAACACAGTGCTCGCCACCCGCCAACCGCCGTGCTCGGGTCCGATCAGGTTCTCGACCGGCACCTCGACCTCGTCGAGAAACACCTCGTTGAACTCGCAGTCGCCGGTCATCTGCCGCAGGGGACGAACCTCGACGCCCTTGGCCTTCATCGGCACGGCCAGCATCGAGATGCCTTTGCTCTTCGGGGCGTCGGGATCGGTGCGCACGAGGGCGATGCCGGTGTCGGAGAACTGGGCATAGGTCGTCCACACCTTCTGTCCGCTCACGAGATACACGTCGCCGTGCCGCTCGGCACGTGTTGACAGGCCCGTGAGGTCGCTGCCCGCGCCCGGTTCGCTGAAGAGCTGGCACCAGACGTCGTCACCGTTGAGGATCCGCGGCATCCACTGCGACTTCTGCTGTTCGTTGCCGAAGGCCATGAGTGCCGGCCCGACGAGCGACAGGCCGACCTTGCCGGGGATGTCGGCGGCCCCTGCGCGCGCCATCTCCTCGTTGAAGATTGCGACCTCGAGCACCGACGCGCCCCGTCCGCCATAGTCGACCGGCCAGTGGATGCCGACCCAGCCGCCGGCGAAAAGCGTGCGCTGCCACTCGCGCAGCAGCTTCGCGTCCTCCTCGGTCGTGGCGACCGCGATCGACGGCGACGGGTGGTCTCCCAACCAGGAGCGCAGCTCCTCCCGGAAGCTGTCGGCGTCTACGGCCGGCCCGCTGACCACGCAACCGTCTTCAACTGGGTGTACTCGAGGAGGCCGTAGTCGCCGTACTCGCGGCCGATACCTGAGTGCTTGTAGCCGCCGAAGGGACCCCACAGGTGCGGCCCGCCCGCGCCACCGTTGATGGTCACGGTGCCGGCCTGCATCTCCTGGGCGATCTCGTAGGCGCGCACTGGGTTGGGGTGCCAGATCGACGCCGCCAGCCCATACCGGCTGTCGTTGGCGATCCTGATCCCCTCTTCCTCGCCGTCGAACGGAATCACGACACCGACGGGCCCGAAGATCTCGTCCTGGGCCACGCTCATGTCCGACGACACGTCGGCGAACAGCGTCGGCTCGAAGAAATAGCCCTTCGACGCATCGGCGGGCCGGTTACCTCCGCTCGCCAGGCGGGCGCCCTCGGCCGCGCCCGCAGCGACGTACTTCTCGACGCGCTCGCGTTGGGACTCCCGGATCAGCGGCCCCATCATCGTCTTCTTGTCGGTGGGGTCACCGACCGTCACCCGACTGAGCGCGCCCTGCATGGCTTCCACGACCTCGTCGTACACCGAGCGGTCGGCCAGGATCCGCGTCGGCAGTGCGCATCCCTGGCCGGCGTGGATCGTGAACCCCGCCGCTGCGCCTTGCGCGAACTTCTTGGCGTCCGCGCCCTCGAAGATGATGTTCGGCGATTTGCCTCCGAGCTCGAGCAGGATCTTCTTCAGGCCCTCGGCCGCCTGACCCATGATCTTCTTTCCGACGAGGTCCGAGCCCGTGAAGCTGATCATGTCGACGTCAGG
>JAFASB010000367.1 GCA_019244985.1 Acidimicrobiia bacterium
CGGGCCCGATCCACGAGAGGGCGGCGTCGACGTGCGCCTCGTTCTTGCTGACGATGTCGAGCGTTGGGTGCAGCGTCGCCAGGATCGAGTTCAGCAGGCCCTTGTTCGCGGACAGGAGCGTCGACAGTGACCCCGTCAACTTGTCAGTCGACTGCAACCCGGACGCGATGTCGTTGCGGCGCTGCTCGACGAGGTTGAGGATGCCCTGGCTCTGGTCGATGAGGCTCACGAGCGTCTGGTCCTTGTCGGACAGGAGCCCCGACAGCTGGTCGAAGCGGTCGAGCAGCTGGCGAAGCTGCGCCTGCCGGTCGTTGATCGCGCTGGACACCTGGTTGACACCGGTGAGCAGCTGGGCGAGCTGGTCGTGTTCGCCGCCCGTGACGTCGGCCAGCTGGGTGATGAACTGGTTGAGCTTGGCGGTATCGGTGGCCTCGACTGAGCGGGTGCTCACCTTGACCAGGTCGAAGATGTCGTAGGGCGTCTTGGTGTGGTCGTTCGGAATGGTGCGCGCCGCTTCGGGTTCGTCCTCCAGGTACGGCTTGACCACCGGGCCCGAGAGGCGCACATATCGGGTGCCGAGCAGGGTCTCGAGGGCGACCTCGGCGCTCGTGTTCGAGCCCAGGTGGACGCCGTGGTTGACGTGCATCGTGATGATGACCTTGCCGCGGCTGCGATCGGCCTTGATGCCCGTCACGCGGCCGCACTTGATCCCCGCCACACGCACGTCGGTGCCCGACGTGATGCCGGCGGCGTCACTGAACTCGGCTCTCACCGTGTAGGTCTTCTCGAGCAGGTGGAGGATGCCGACGGCGAAGGCGATGCCGACGAGGGTCCCCAGCACCAGCACGCACGCGATCCCGATCGCGTACGGGTTGCGCTCCCTGAAGGCCTTGTTCATGACCCGAGTCCCTGGGAGAGGATCTGGTTGAGGGCCTGCGTACCCCTGGTCTGGTTGCCGGCCTGCGACTGCGTGCCCGTTCCCGACGCCGCGCCCGGCAGCGATGGCGAGCTCTGCAGTGACGAGGCGCCGGTGACGCACGGGTCGTTGACCGGGACCACGGGGCCGGTCGCCGCGGTGTTGAGCAGGGCGCCGCAGGGGATCACCTGGTTGAGCCACTCGCCGTAGCGGCTGGCGTTGAACAGGGTCTTGGCGGCCGTGTCGAGTCCACCGAGGACGGAGTCGACGACCGGCAGCTTCACGCGCACCTCGTCGGTGATCGTGTTGAGGTTGGCGATGATGTGGTCGATCTGGGTCTGGTTGTTGGCGAGCAGCGACCCGAAGTTGTCGGAGAAATCACCCAGCTCGGTCACGGCGGTGTTGAGGACGCCGGTGTTCTCGGAGAAGGTCTGGGCGATCGCCACCAGGTTGTCGAGCACCTGGCGGATCTGGGCGTCGCGGTCGTTGATGGCGCCCGCGACGGTGTTGACGTTGTCGACCAGCCGGCCGATCTCCTGGTCGCGTGACCCGAGCGACTGCGCCACGACGGCGAGGTCATCGATCGACTGGCGGATCTTGTTGGTGTTGCCGTCGAGGGCCTGGACGATTGCGTCGAGGAAGGTGTTGACCTGGTGCGGGTCGATGGCCTGGACGATCGGCCCGAGGCGGTTGAACAGCTCGCCGACGTCGACGACCGACCGCGTCTTGGTCACGGCGTCGCCGCCCTTCAGCACGGTGGAGGCCGTTCCCGGGTACAGGTAGATGTAGCGCTGCCCGATCAGGTTGCGCCACCGGATGGCGGCCTCTGAGTCCGAAGGCACCTTGACCGAGTCCTTGACCGCGAAGGTGACCTTGGCCCTGCCCTGGTCGATCTTGACCGAGTCGACCTTGCCCACGACGACGCCCGCAACCTTCACGTTGTCGTCACGCAGGAGTCCGGTGGCGTCGTCGAAAGACGCCGACAGCTTGTACGTGTGCTCGAACAGATGGATGTTGCCGATGGTGAACGCCAGGTACGCGGTGAACAGCGCGCACACAGCGAAGAAGGCGACCAGCTTGATAACCGTGTAGAGCATCTGCCGTCTCACCCGAGGAGACCCCCGAGGAGCTGGGTGACGGCCTGCACGCCGGTCGTGGGGACGGGCAGCGTCACCGGCGGCAATGACAGCCCCGGCTTCGAAGTGCCCGACGACGATTGCGCGGCGGGCGGGGCCGGTGCGGCCGCCGCGCTCGAGGCGCCGGGCAAACCGAGAGCCGGGCACGGCAGCGGCGGGTGCTCGGGATCGTGGCCGCCGCCGCACAACGACCCGCCGCCGACGATGAACTTGACGGTGGCGAACGTCGTGCCCGGACTCGACGGGTCAGGCGTCGTTCCGGCGGCCTCGCCGAGCACCTGGAAGAACTGGCGCAGTCCGGTGACGACCGCAGGCAGCTGGTTGCGCTGGTCGTACAGGAGCTGGAGCGTCTTGCCGCCCTCGGTGGCGGCCTTGTTGAGGAAGCCACGGTTGGCTTCGAGGATGTCGGCCGAGTCTGACGACAGGCGGGTCAGCTGGTCCAGCACGGCCGTGAGGTTGGGCGCCTGGCTGTTGAGGTCGGGCAGGGCGACGTTGAGGTCTTGGGCGCCGGCCACCAGGTCGGGAGCGCTGTTGGCGAGGGAGTTCGACAGCTTTGATAGGTCGTCGAGGAACTCACGGGTGTCGGCGTCGTGCTTCACGTTGATGTCCGAGACCTGCTCGAAGGCGCCGATCTCACGGTTGATCTCGGGCCCGAGGTCTTGGCCGGCCCGGGCCAGGGTGTCCAGCAGCGTGGTGATGTCCTCGGGGCGGATCGCCTGGAGGATCGGGTACGCATCAGTCAGCACCCGCTCCAGCTCGTAGCCGCCGGTCGTCTGCTTGATGAACCCGTTGTTCTTCAGGAAGGGCCCGGTGGCTTCGTCGGCGCCCGGGTCGATGTCGACGAACTTCTCACCGAAGAGCGTCTTGGGGCGGATCGTCGCCGAGGAGTTCACCGGCACCTTCTCGCCGTCGTGCAGCGCCATGTTGACCTGGGCCTCGCCGTCCACGAGGTGCACGGTGGTCACCTGGCCCACGTTGATCCCGTGGATCTTCACGTCGGACCCGTTCTGCAGGCCCTGGCCGGCAGCGCTGAACTTCGCGTGGAGGTACATCTTCGGCGAGAGCTTCCCCGCGCCGAGGTAGACGCCGAAGACGGTCAGGCTGCCGAACAGCGTGACCGCGATCAGACCCGTCATGATCCGAACGGCTCGCTCGGACAACGCTCCTGCTTCTCCCCCGCTCTACCCGGCGACTCGAACCGTGTTACCGCCGCCCCAGAACACGAGCGAGAGGATCAGGTTGAGGATGACGACGGCGACGATGCTCAGTCGGATGGCCCTCCCGACGGCGACACCCACGCCCTCGGGACCGCCCGAGGCGTAGAAGCCGTAATAACAGTGGATCAAGGTGACGGCCACGGCGAACACGCATGCCTTGGCCAGGCTGTACATGACGTCGATGAACGGCAGGTACAGGTGGAAGTAGTGGTTGTAGACGCCCTTCGACAGACCGAAGAACTTGGTGGTGATGAGGTACGTGGCGCCGTAGCTGGCGTACAGGGCGATCAGGTACAGCGGGATGATCGCCAGCAGGGCGGCGATCACGCGTGTGCACACCAGGTACACGAACGTGGGCACCGACATGACCTCGAGGGCGTCGATCTCGTCGGAGATGCGCATGGCGCCCAGCTCGGCCGTGAACCCGGCACCGACCTGGGCCGCGAAGGCGACGCCCGCGATCAGCGGTGTGACCTCACGGGTGTTCGCCCACGACGCCACTAGCCCGGTGAAGGACTGGGCGCCGATCTGCTGGAGGCCCTTGAACCCCTGCAGCCCGACCTCGGTGCCGACGAAGAACGACATCGAGAAGATGACGAAGATCATCCCGCCGCCGACGATCAACGCGCCGGCGCCGATGGTGATGTCGCTCATCAGGTTGAACACGACGCTCAGGCGCTTGGGCCGGAGGGCCGCGGGCACCTGCACGAGGACGCGCCCGGCGAAGCCGAGCTGACGCCCCATCTCCTCAAGGGCGTTGCCGACGGCCTCGACCGGCTTGCGGATGACGGTCGACGGAGAGGCCATCAGAACTTCTGGGGCACCAGGGCGAAGTACAGCGACGTCATGATGAAGTTCACGAAGAATATGAAGATGAAGGTGATGACCACGCCTTGGTTGACGGCGTCACCCACGCCCTTGGGGCCGCCCTTGCAGTAGAGGCCCTTGTAGCAGGACACCATGGCGGCGATGAAGCCGAACACCCACGCCTTGGCGAGCGACGACCACAGGTCGGGAAGCTGCACGAGCTGCGTGAACCCGGAGAAGTAGGCCCCGGCGGTGACGTGCTGGACGAGCACGTTGAAGACGTAGCCGCCGGCCAGACCGGCGACGCTCACCAGCGAGACGAGGAACAGGGCGACGGTGCTGGCGGCGAGGAGCCGCGGCGTTACCAGCCGCCCGATGGGGTTGACCGCCATGACTTCCATCGCCGCGATCTCGTCGCGGATCTTTCGTGAGCCGATGTCGGCGGTCATCGCGGAGCCACCCGCGCCTGCGATCAGCAGGGCCGTGGCGACAGGCGCCGCCTCGCGGACGATCGCCAGCACCATGGCGGCGCCGGTGGCCGACTCGGCACCCAGCTGACGGGAGAACGACCCCACGTGCAGTGCGATCACCGCCCCGAACGGGATGGAGATCAGCATGACGGGGATCGCCGTCACCTTGGAGATGAACCAGCACTGGCGCAGGTACTCCTGCCACCAGACCCGGATCTTGGGGATGTCGCGGACGCCGTCGAGCGTGACGGCGAACATGTTCCCGGTTTCGCGGACGACGAAGGCGGGCTTCGCCGTGAGCGCGTTCGCCATTAGACGGTCATCACCTCGGGAGCATCCCCAAGGCGCTCCTCCTCCTGCTGTTCGAGCTCGCGCTCGATCCCTGTGTCGTCGTCGTCGCTCATCTCGTCCATGCCGATGGGGCCCTTGGCCCGGCCGGCGAGAAACTGACGGATGA
The DNA here is from genome assembly GCA_019244985.1 of Acidimicrobiia bacterium. GTDB lineage: Bacteria > Actinomycetota > Acidimicrobiia > Acidimicrobiales > AC-14 > CADDZP01. The sequence goes on from JAFASB010000367.1 coordinate 5,004, forward strand.
TCTTGTTGTCGGTGTTCATCATCTCGTCCTTGCTGGCGAACTTCACCAGTCCGGACCGGAACAGGACGCCCATGTACTGCGACGTCCGCATGGTGGACGGGATGTTGTGGGTGATGATGAAGAATGTCGCCCCCGTCTCTTCCTGGGTCTTCACCACCAGCTCGTCCAGGTAGGCGACCCGCACGGGGTCGAGGCCGGAGTCGGGCTC
>JAFASB010000441.1 GCA_019244985.1 Acidimicrobiia bacterium
GCATGGACCACCACCGCCACGAGCGGGTCGTGAGCGCCGTGCTCGAACAGCGCGCCGGCGAGCTGTCCTCGACGCCCGGCGTCACTCCCGAAGAGTGCCTCGAGCAGGACGAGGAGTACGAGTGGGCGCGCCAGGCGCTCGCCGAGCTGTGCCCCAGCCACCAGCGGATCATCGGCCTACGCGAGATCGAGGGCTGGTCGGCCGACGACATGGCCGCCGCCGACGGCACGACGCCCGAGGCCGCAACCGCGGCGCTGTACCGCGCCCGCCAGCGTCTGCGCGACGCGTACCACCGCGTCGCCGCGGGCGCCATGGCCGGCGTGGCGTGGCTCCCGAGCATGCGCCGCCGCCTCGAGCTGTGGGCCCACCTCACGGGGCAGGCGGCTTCGTCGAGTCCCGGCTTCGTCTCCCACGCCGGCGACGCCGTTGCTGCCGTGGTCGCCATCGCTGTCGTCAGCGGGGCCGGCGTCGTCAATCCTCTGCCGCAGCCTTCGGTTCCCGACCGTCCCGCCGGAGTCACAGCCCAAAGCAAGACCGTGCCGACCGGCGTCGTCAACGCCGTCAACGGCGAGTCGCCGTCCGCATCGGCCGCCAGCCCCGCGTTGGCCGCGACGTCCGGCACGGCCGAGGCCGCGTCGTCGTCGGTCGCCACCCTGATTGTCCCGGGCACGCCGGACAACATCACCGTGAACCAGTTCACGGTCGCTCCCGTGACGAGCAGCAGCCGCGACGTCTACGCCAGCGGCACCTCGACCGAGGGCTGCCCGCCGTCGCCGTCGGGTCCCTCGCACACGGCGGCGCCGTGCGCGGTGCTGTTCCACAGCGCTGACGGCGGTGCCACGTGGGCGCGTCTGAAGGCATCGGGGTTCTCGGGCGGCACCGTGCTGCTCACGCCGACCTTCCCGATCGACAACCGGATCTTCGTCACCGGCCCCAGCGGTCTGCAGGTCTCCAAGGACGACGGGGCGACGTTCACGACGGCCGTGCCCCTCAGCGGGCCCACCGCCGTGTCCCCCGCTTTCGCATTCGATCACAGGATCCTGATCGGCGCCGTGCCCGGCTGGGAGTACCGCGACGACCTGAACAGCACGACCCCGCTCCACCTGACCAACCGCCCGCCGGGACAGACGCTCTCGTTCGGATTCTCGTCCTCCTACGCGCGGGACGGTGAGCTGTTTGTCGGCTCGTCGATCCCGTCCTCCACGGACCCCACGCAGCGGTCGGCGATTGTCACCGAGTGCATCTTCGGAAAGTGCAGCACTCCCGCGGCCCTGCCCGGCGCCCAGGTCCTGCCCACGGTCGTGGCGTCGCGCAACTTCGACACCAACGGCGTGGTGTTCGCGTGGGCCGGCAATCTCTTCTACCGCTCGATCGACGGCGGCACGTCGTTCAAGCCGGTGGCGCTCCCGGGCAACTTCGGCATCGAGGGCATCGCCGAGGACGCCGACGGCGCCCTCTACGTCTCGCTCCTCAGCACCGACCCCAAGAGCACGACGAGCGGTGGTCTCTACGTCACCCGTGACGGCGGCAAGACCTGGACCCAACTGGGCAAGGACTCGGCACTCGGCAAGGGCGCCACGTCGGTGTCCGCGCTGGGCCACGACCGGCTACTTGCCTCGCCGGCCAGCGGCGGGCTTCTGTGCTCGGCCGATGCCGGCAAGACGTGGGCCAAGCGCTGCCCGACCACGCCGTAACGCAGTAACCCGGCGTTAGGTTGCGGCTATGAGCGAGCACCGAAGCGAAGCGGAGGCGCGCAGCTCACGACAAGCAGAGCGTCCCCGGCGAGGGGGCGAGCGGAAGGCGAACCCCTGAGTCGCGAGTTCTTCGAGACCGTCGACGACGCGCTCCACGGCTTCCTGCCCCCGGCCCTGCGCGACTTCGGCTCGCACCGCACGAGCATGAACCTCAAGGTCTGGTACGACGAAGGGCGCGAGCACTACGAGGTGCAGCTGGTGTCGGGCCCGGCGCTCGAGGTCGGCTTCCACGCCGAGCACAAGGACGCGGGCCGCAACGAGGACGTGCTGATCCGCCTCGTCGAGGGCGAGAAGCGATGGCGCAAGGCGTTGGGTCGCGCGCCTGAGAGCGGCCCCTTCCTCGGTCGCCAGAAGAGCTGGCGCCGGGTCTCGGAGATCTGGGACGGCGAGGGTCTCACCGAGGACGCCGCCGTCGAAGCCGCCGAACGCCTCGGTGCCTACATCGAGGCGCTCGAGCCGCTCCGGCGAGGTACCGCCAAGAAGCTGAGGGCGTAGAAGGCGCTGGCAACGGCGACGATGGCGAAGCTGGGCGGGACACGGGGCGCGGCGCGGCTGACCGCCAGTCCGATCCACATGGCGGCGACGGCGAGGGCGGCCGACAGCCACAACGCGCGGTAGGGCCGGGGGGACAGGCGCAGCGCGGCTCCCGCGGGCGCGGCCAAAAGACCCAGCAGGAGCAGCGCGCCGACGGCCTGGGTCGTCTCCGCCGCGCAGGCGCCCGCGAGCACCAGAAAGGCGACGCCGATCGTGCGGACGCGCACGCCGCGCGCGGCGGCGACCGCCTCGTCGACGCTGGCGAACAGCAGTGGGCGCGCCATGACCACGATGCCGGCGATGACCACGACACCAACGGCGACGGCGAAATACGCCCGGGACGAGCTGATGCTGAGGATCGACCCGAACAGCACCGAT
>JAFASB010000465.1 GCA_019244985.1 Acidimicrobiia bacterium
ACCACGTGAGGCGCGACGGTGCACCCGCGCTGCTGTCGCCGATCCCGTCGATGTGCGTGATCGTCGCGTCGCCGTGACGGATGGTCAGCGGGCCCCCGAGCCCGTCCAGCTGCTTCGTGTTCAGGATCATGACGCCCTCTTGAGCAAGGGCGCGACGTAGGGCCGCGCCACGAACATCAGCAGCCCGGCGCCCGCAGCCCAGATCGTCCAACGCGGGACGTCGGGCACGAGCGGCTTCAGCACGGGTGCGACGATGTTGTCGCGCACGTACTCGATCGTCGATCCGACGGCGTGGGCGAACGTCGCCGGCGCCTCAACGACGGCCTGGGCAACGATGGCCGGGATTTCGTGGTCGACCTGGATCTGCGTCCGCATCGCCGCTTCCTGATTGCTAAGCCAGTAGTAGGGCCCCAGGATCGCGTCCTTGACCGCGCCCCACGTCGGCGACGGGCTGCTGTAGATGTTCTGATCGCCGGCAGCGGCCTGCGCCTGCATCTGCGCCAGCATCCGCTGCGCGCGGGCGTAGTCGTTCTTGGCGTCGCTCACCGACTGGGCCGCATTCCCCACCGGCACGAACAGCTTGGCGTTTGCCTGGGCCGCGGCGAGGTTGGCTTTCGTCGCGGCGACGGCGCGCTCTAGGCCGGGGACGATCTGCGCCGGCGTGAACCCGGACGTGTTGAAGGTGCGGATCAGATCCTGAATGTCCGACTGCAACGGCATGATGTCGTCGCCGGTGTCGTCGCCGAGGGCTCCGAGAGCGCGTGCGCCGGCGCGTCGGCGGCGGCCGCGGACGACAGGGGGCCGCTTGCCCCCCGCGAAGTACTCGACTCCGGCCCCGAGCTTCATAGTCCGAGCTCCTCGAGGTGGTGGTCGTCGAGGCCGAGAGCATGCGATGCCTCGTGCAGAAGCACGCCGGCGATCCCCTCGGCGGTGCACGGGTCGATGTTGTCGAGGTAAAGGACGATGACGCCGGTGCGCGGCGCCGCGGCGCCGGCGGGGCCCTCTGCGTCCTGGTCGACGTCGCCGGCGTCCACGAACACGCCCGACACGGCCGCCGGGATGCCGTACTCGGCGATCTCTCGGTCGGTCGGCTTGTCACGCACGAGGATGGGGACGTGCTGCGCCGCCGTACGGATCTCCTCCGGCAGCAGGTGCCACGCCGACGCCGTCAGGGCCAGCCGACGCAACCGGCGGCCGCGGGCGCGCAGCCGGTCGAGCACCGACGTCATCAGGCCGTGCGTCATCAGTCGGCCTCCACCGGGAGCTGAACGCGGCACTTGAAGCCAGCTGCCGCCGCGGGATCGCATTGGATGGTCATCGCGCGCAGGACCTGGCGCAGCGTCCGCTTCGACATTGGGCCGCCCTCTCGCGACACGTCGGCCGGCACGTGCACCGCCTGGTCGGCGATGTGCGCCTCGGTCCGCCAGAGGACGCCACCGATCGAGAGGACTCCGCCGACGACCGTCATCACGATGCCGGCGACCCACCGCAGCGGCATGTTGAGGCGCACGACTGACAGCTCGGCCGACTCGCGACGCGGCGGCGGCGGCGCCGGCAACGCGTACGGCTGCGACGCGACCGCTGGCATCATCTCGGGTCGTGGGGTCGTCTCGCTCACGTCGTCCCTTCCGGGTGCGTGATTCGCTCGGCAACCTCGCGCGCCGCCGTCGTCAGCCGGTCGGCGACGGCCTTCCGACCGTCCGCTGCGAGCGGGGCGCGGCGTCCGCCAATCTCCACGCGGAGCGCCTCCGCGCTGAGCGACATATCCGCCAGTGCGTAGACGACGTCACGGTTCGCCTCGTCGGCGACGGCGAAGCGCGGCCGTGCCGGGGGCGTGATGTCGTCGTCGCGGTCGTTGTCGTTGAGAGCCATGATCAATTGCTCTGCACGCAAAGGATCATCTGCGCTACGTCGGCCCTACGACTTGCCGCGGTCGTTCCGTTCGCCGCGTACATGGCGGGCACGAGCGGCTTGCTGCTGTTGTTGGTGCGCAGCGTGCCAGTCACGACGGTCTCGTCGTCGCACGACAAACCGGAGTTCGTCCCGTCGTCGGTGTAACAGCAGGTGTGCCAGCCGGTGTCGATGCTGACGGTCGAGGTAAGGGTGGTCGTTGCAGCGAACGCCACGCGGGCTGCATATTTCGTCGAGGAGATGGAGCCGACGGCTCCCATGTACATAGGGGTCCCGCTGTCGTCTCCGGTCGCAATGGCGAATGCGCCGACGGTCTGTGAATCGACCGCGGTCGGCACGCGAAACCGCCCGCACAGACCCCAGTGATTCGTCGCATTGCCGATCATCGTCGGATATGCGGTGGCGCTGGTTGTGGGCGTTCCGACGATCTCCGAAACCGAGCTCGCCGTCGCCCCGCTGTCGACACGATAGACGCTGCCGCTCAGCGTGGCGTCAGTCCCCGCGGTGATGAGCCCCTCGACATGGCTGCCGGCCACATTCTGGTGCCACGTCCCGTTCAAGGTAGTCACCGACGCGCCGACGTTCCCCCACGCGAGTCCGGCGCCGTTGGCGAAGTTGTACTCGTAGCACTGCACGAAGTGGCCGGCTTGGAGGCCAATGCCCGTCGCGAGGGTGTGCTGGTACTTGGTCATCCACGTGTCGGTGGTGGTGCCGCCGCTGCCGTTACTCGCGGCCGTCAGGCGCCCCTGCGCGTCGACGGTGATGTTGGCGTTCGTGTAGCTGGCAGCCGTGACGGCGGTGTTGGCCAGGTTGAGCGTGACGTTCCCGGTGAGCGCGCCGCCGCCGGACATGCCGGTTCCGGCGATCACCTGCGTCGACGGCGCGACGTAGTCGGTGCCGGCGGCCGCAATTGACTGCACGCCGGTGGTGGCCGTGTTCTTGACGATGCCCGTCGAGAGTGATGCCATGACCTGCGCATTTGCTGGCGCATTCGTGGAGGTCTGCACGAGGTAGGTGGCGAGCGAGGAGGGCGGGGCGCTGCCGCTCGAGAATGCGGTGAGCTGGCCCTGCGCGTTGATCGTCGCTGAGCAGTTGGTGCAGGACCCTGCGGCCACCTGGTTTGTCAGGGCGAACGTATAGGCTCCGCCGGCGCCCCCGTCGCTTGCGGTCAGGCCAGTGCCCGCGGTCAGTTGCCGCGCGGTCGACAGGTTCGAAGGCACCGCGCCGATCACGACGACGGGCGTCGCGTAGTCGATGCTGTAGTGCCACGCCGCGCCGAACGGGTCGTAGTCGGCATGCTGCAGGCGATCCTTGGCGAAGCCCTGTGCCGAGTAGCCGGCGATCGTCGTCGGCGTCGAGGTCGGGGTGCCGCTGATCGTCGGGATCGCGAAGTGCCCATTGTTCTGGTTGGCCAGGATGTTCCCGAGGCCGAGCGCGCCGAGCTCCCAGTTGCCATTGGGGTCCGCGTACCCCCATGTGCAGCTGCTGTCGCCGAGGCAGACGTTCTGCGTGCCGCCGCCGTTCTGCCATGTGATCGAGGGGCGGTTGGAGACGTCCGCCCCGATGTAGATGCCCCTGGTATTTGGCGACGTGATTTCGGCTCCGAGCTGAGGCACGCCGGTGACCGTGGGCTGCGACACCTTGGTCGGCCGCGTGATCACATGGCCGTTCGGGTTCTGGTCGCGCTGCCACACGTCGACGGCGCCCGTCCCCCACGCGAGGCCACCAAAGGCGATCAGCGACAAGATGATCGCGACGATCCATGGTCCGCGCGTGCTCGGTTGCTTCGTCATGTCGTCCACACGAGAGAAAGGCCTTGCAAGTCACACGTGGCCGCCGCTCCGGAGGAGGGCGCGTCCTGGTTCTGGAGAGCGACCTTGAGCGGCTGCCGGCCGCCGGGATTGGCGATGGTGGCAGCGCTGGCGTGCACGACCACGTACGTCCCCAGCGCCCACGCGACCGCCAAGATCAGCGTGCCGTCCAACGCGCCGTGGGTGCCGCCGAGGTAAACCAGGGCGACGCCGTTCACGTTCGCGGTGTCCTGCGAAGCGAACATCGACAGGTCGCAGGTCAGCAACTTGCCCGTCGGGAACAGGTCGCAGTTCATCATCCACTGCACGGCGACGACGGCGGCGCCGTTGCCGAGTTGGCTGACGTCGCCCTCGTAGGTGAACTGCTGTGCGCCGACGCGCCCCGAGGGGACGCCGCCGCCCGAACCACTGCCGCCGCATCCGGCCGTGATGCGCCCCACCGCGTCACCCCCCGCTCGTCTCCTCGACCAGCACGAGCGGGCCGAGCGTGGTGTGCGTCGCCGCGGCGGCGTCGGTCTGAAACCAGAGCTCCGACGCGTTGACGCCGCAGAAGCTGATCCACGTGAACGTGGCCAGGCTGTTGTTCGGGACGTCGAAGCTGGCCAGCACGCCCCAGGCCAGGGTGTGCGGGTCGCGTTTCCAAACCACCAGCGTGGTAATTGTGTCCGCGACGACCATGCACATGAAGCCGGTCGTCGGGCGGCCGTTGGCAGGGCACACCGGCGACAGCGTGTACTGGGGGTTGCCGGAGCCGGAGCCGTAGGGGGCGAGCTGCGTCGGCGCCGAGGTCGACGGGGTGGCGGTGCGCGCGCGGCCGAGTTGGGCGTGCGCGCTCATCGGTACACCCGGAGCTTGATGGAGGCCTGCAGCCGCGCGCCCGCCATGCTGGCGTCGTTCGCGCCGAGCGCCGAGGGGACGCCGTTTACGAGCTGGCGCCCCTGGATGATGAGCTGCTGGAAGGCGGAGCCGAGCGGCAGAAGGACCCGCATCGGTCCGGTGGTCTCGTTGGCGACGCTGGTCGCGAGCAGATCCTGCGCCCCCTCGATCACGCCGAAAACCTGCAGCTCGGCGGCGTAGGTGAGGATCAACGTCGGCTTGATGGTCTCCACCGAGATGAGGACCTCGCCGAGCGTGTAGTGGTGCAGATCGACGTTGGCGATGGGGGCGTACGCGGTGCCCTTGCCGACCAGGTTCGGGTCGGTAACCACCGGCTGGGCCATTACCAGCGGCAGCTCGACGCCCCGGTGGGTCGTCGGCATCGTCGGACGCTCGTCGGCGCCACGCGACCGCAAGAGGTCGCGGATCTCCGTCAGACGCTGAATGACCGTGTCGACCATCAGCTCACCACCAGGCCGGCCGGCCGGCGAAAGACGATGAAGTCGCTGGTGCCCGCGGGCCGGAAGACCTCGTAACCGCCGCGCACCATCGAGTCGATGTGCGCCTGCGCGGACTGCCGGTAACCGCCGGTCGCCGCCTTCACGAGGCGGTCCTGCAGGCCCGGCTTGAAGAAGTACTCGCCCCCCGCCGTGTTGTCGGCGACGGTGCCGTCGATAATCTGCTGCGCCAAGTCGAGGTCGCTCTGCCGCGGCGCGAAGCGCGTCGAGCAGTACCGCGCCACCTCGCCGACAGCATGGGGGATGTTCTGGGCGCCGTAGAAGCCCTCGGCGGGGCCGTTGGTGACCGACGCCGTCACGTCGCCGCCGTTGTGGGCGTTCGCGTGGTTCCAGATCGCCCATCCCACGGCCGTGCGCTCCGCCGCCGGCGCGCTGCCCGCCTCGCTGCGGATGGCGCGGCCGAGGCTGTACGTGTTGAGCGGCTGGCCGGCGCTTGCCGCGAGCTGCGCGGGGTCGACCGCCAGCCACTGCCCGGAGGCGATGTCCTGATCATCCACCTTGGGGCCCCCGGTGAGACGGTTGAGCGGCAGCCATTGCGGCACGTCCGCTTCGAAGTAGGGCAGCGCGAACGCCGCCGCCCCGAGGAGGCCCACGCCGATCAGCGGCACCCTGTGCTGACCGATCCATTCCGCGGCGCCTGGGTTTCTCCGACGGCGCCGACGCTGTAGAGCGCGGCCCATCGCATTCCTACTGGGCGAACTTCCAGATCAGACAGTGGTACGAGATGGTCCCGGTGATGGCCGTGTCCGACACGTTCTGGACGGTCTGGGCGATGGTGTCGTTCGCCTCGAGCACGAGCTCGCGGGCGGGGAACTGGTCGCCCCAGAGCCCGAAGATCGTCTCGGCCAGGGCGCCCTGCATGCCGAACGGCGTGACCAGGCCGACGCTGTTCGAGTTGTACTGGAACCCGACGCGGTAGCGCTGGTTCCCGACGATATACGGGTTTTGCGGCTGCGTGTCCGGTGTGCACCCGCCCTGAATGCCGAGCACCAGCGTGACGCGCGCGGGGAACGCCTGCGAGGCCACCGCGCCCACATCTCCCGCCGCCGGCGTGGCC
>JAFASB010000212.1 GCA_019244985.1 Acidimicrobiia bacterium
GCCGACCTCGACCCTGAACAGCTGCGCACGGCGCTTGGGCTCCGTCCCGACTCGCTGCTGACCGAGGAGGACGTGTGAGCGCGGAACAGCAGCCGCAACCGCCGGGGCAGGGGCAGCAGGCCCGCCGCCGCCGCCGGGGCCGTCGCCGTTCCCACGGTCAGCGCAACGCCGAGCTCTGGCGTCAGTCGCCGCCCCTCGACAAGCCCGCGCCCATCATCCCCGCCAGAGATCCCGCCGCGGTGCTGCGTTCGCTCGGCACGCCACCGCTCCAGGGCCACGGCGCCCTCGTCGACTACTACCTGGCCACCGTGGTCGAACGTGCCGCTGGCGTCGCCGCCGCCCTCGCCGCGACAGCCGGCGTCCTCGGCAGTGCGGAGGCCGACGAGGAGTAGCTACGGTCCCGCGCAATGAGTGAGATCCTTCATGAATCGGACGCCGACCTGGCGGTGCTCGACGGGCAGCGGGTGGCGATCGTCGGCTACGGCAACCAGGGGCGGTCGTGGGCGCTGAACCTGCGCGACTCCGGCGTCGACGTCGCCGTCCACGTCCGTAACGACGAGACGCGGGCAACGGCCGAGGCCGACGGGTTCGAGACCGGCGACATCGAGGCGGCAAGTGGCGCCGACGTCATCTGCCTGATCGTGCCCGACGACGTCATCGCCGCGCTGCCGGTCACGCCGCGCGACAAGTCACTCGTGATCGTCGCCAGCGGGTACACGCTCGCCTTCGAACGGTTGCGACCGCCCGGCGACGCGGGCATGGTCGCCCCGCGCATGCTCGGTCCCGAGGTGCGCCGTTGCTACGAGGAGGGCGTCGGCTTCATCACGGCCGTCGGCGTGCAGCAGGACATCACGGGCACCGCTCGCGCTCGAACGCTCGCGATCGCCAAGGCCATCGGCGGCCTGCGGCAGGGCGCACTCGAGCTGACGCCGATGCAGGAGGCCGTCCTCGACCTGGCGGTCGAGCAGGCACTGTCTCCGATGCTGCGCCGCGTCAACGAGTCGTTCATCACCGTGATGATGGAGCAGGGCATCCCGATCGAGGCGATCCTCACCGAGCTCTTTCTCTCCGGCGAGGTCGAGCGCACCTACCGCCTCGTGCGCCTCGAGGGAGGCGCGGCCCAGACCCTGCACCACTCCCCCACCAGTCAGTACGGACAGCTGTCCAGGGTCGGCCGTTACGACCATCTCGACGTGGCCGCGACCATGCGCGAACTCGTCGGCGACATCACGTCGGGCCGCTTCGCCGACGAGTGGGATGCCGAACGCGACGCCGGCTACCCGGTGCTCGAAGACCTGCGGTCGAAAGCTCTGGCACCCGAGATCCTCGAGTTCGAGGAGGACCTCCGCCTAAAGCTCGGCGAACGGGCGGTCACCGAGTAGCCGGGTCCGCGCCGCACGAGTCGTGACGCCGTACCGTTTGTGGTGATGGCGGCGGGCATTCTCATAGTGCTGCTCGTGCTGGTGTTCCTTTTGGCTGCCTCTCTCAAGGTGGTCAAGGAGTACGAGCGCGGAGTCGTCTTCCGGCTGGGCCGTGTCGTGGGTGCGCGCGGACCAGGCCTCATCGTCCTCGTCCCGTTGATCGAGCGCATGACGAAGGTCAACCTGCAGACGATCACCCTCGATCTCGAACCGCAGGACGTCATCACCAAGGACAACGTCACGATCTCGGTGAACGCCGTCCTCTACTTCCGGGTGGTCGACCCGCTCAAAGCCGTGGTTGCCATCCAGGACTATTTCTTCGCGACCAACCGCATCGCCGAGGGCACACTGCGGTCGACGCTCGGCCAGCACGAGCTCGATGAGCTGCTCTCCCACCGCGACCGGATCAACGAGCAGCTCCAGGTGCAGATCGATCAGCTGACCGAGGCGTGGGGCATCAAAGTGGTCTCCGTCGAGGTGAAGGACGTCGACCTCCCGGACACCATGCGGCGGGCGATGGCCAAACAGGCGGAGGCCGAGCGGGAACGGCGGGCCAAGATCATCGCTGCTGAGGGCGAGTTCGCAGCGTCGCAGCGCCTTTCCGAGGCGGGTGCGGTGCTCGGCGGCCAGCCCGAGTCGATGGAACTGCGCCGGCTCCAGACGCTCGCCGAGATCGCCACCGAGCACAACTCGACGATCGTCTTCCCGATCCCGGTTGAGATCCTCGACTTGCTTCCGCGACCCCGAACGCGCCGGTCGTAGCGGCCTGCTCTACAAGCCGGGACTGCTCTACAAGCCGGGACTGCTCTGCATGATCCCGCCGTCGACGAAGACCGTCGTCGCGGTGATGTAGCTCGCCTCGTCGCTGGCCAGGAAGGCGACGACCCCCGCGATCTCACTGGGCTCGGCGAGGCGGCCGATGGGAATGGCAGCGTCGAGGATCTTGAGCTTGGCCGGATCGGCCACCGTGGCCTTGTTGATCGGTGTGTCCACGGCGCCGGGCCCCACACCGACGACCGTCACCCCGTGGGGTGCGAGCTCGACGCCGGCGGTGCGGGTGAGCATCCGCATCCCGCCCTTGGACAGGCAGTACGGGGTATTGCCCGGCATCGGCCAGTCCTCGTGAACCGACGTGATGTTGATGATCCGGCCGCCGCCGCCCTGAGCGATCATCTGCTTGGCCGCCAGTTGGGTGC
>JAFASB010000545.1 GCA_019244985.1 Acidimicrobiia bacterium
CGCGATCGTTCCCGCAAAACCCTTGCCTACGGGGATGCGAACGCCCTGGCGGACTTCTTCCTCGACGCCTCGGGCGGCGCGCGCCACCAATTGGTTGGCCCGGTCGTCGAGCAAGAGGACCGCAGCGGTATCGGCGTCGAGGATCCACAGCACCCGATCGAGCAGCGCGGCGAGGAGGTCGTCGACGTCGAGCTGACCGAGACTGGCGTCGGTGACCGCCCGCAGGTCGCGGAGGCGGTCCTCGGCGTCGAGAAGTGCCTCGGTCGCCTCACTCTCAGGCTGGGCAGCCATAGTGACGCCTATTTTTACCCGGTTTGTCCAGTGCCCTGCTGGGCGAGCTCCTATGAGCAGCCGCTGGTGGTGCCGCAGCTGCTGCACACGTAACAGCTGCCTGCCCGCTGCATGACGTTGCCACAGGCGTAGCAATACGGGGCGTCCTTGGCTGCCGCCTCGACCACGGCCGGCGCCGCCGGCTCCGGTGCGGGTGCGGGGTCGGGCACGATCTCACTTCCCGACGAGGTCGGCGTCGCCGCTTCCTCGACGCCGGGCAGGGTCGGTTGCGTCCGCTCCTCGATCGTGAGGATTCCGAGCTCCTGGCGCTCGTCGAGCGGGAGGTATTCGACCGCGAGCCGGCGGAAGATGTAGTCGACCAGCGAGCTGGCGAAGCGGATGTCGCCGTCGTCGGTCATGCCCGCCGGCTCGAACCGCATGTTGGTGTACATCTCCACGAAGGCCCGCAGGGGCACGCCGTACTGGAGACCGTGGCTCACCGAGATGGCGAAGGCGTCCATCACGCCGGCGAGCGTGGAGCCCTGCTTGGCGACCTTGAGGAAGATCTCGCCGGGACGGCCGTCCTCGTACTCGCCCACCGTGACGTAGCCGTGGCAATCGGCAACCCGGAACGAGAACGTCTTCGACGCCCGCACCCGGGGCAGCTTCTTGCGGATGGGCTGGTGGATCATCGCCTCGAGGCGGGCGACCTCGGCCTTCAGCTCTTCGGCTGCAGCGTCAATTTGGGCTGCAGGGTCAATGGCCGCCGTGGCGTCGTCGGTCGGAGCGGAGGCCGACTCCTTCTTGGCCGTCGACAGAGGCTGCGCGACCTTGCAGTTGTCGCGGTAGATCGCCACCGCCTTGAGGCCGAGCTTCCACGCATCGATGTGCAGCTGCTCGACGTCGTCGATCGTGGCCTCTTCGGGCATGTTGATGGTCTTGGAGATGGCGCCCGAGATGAACGGCTGAACCGCGCCCATCATCTTCACGTGGCCGAGGTAGTGGATCGTGTTGTCGCCCATCGAGCAGGCGAACACCGGCAGGTGTTCGGCGGCCAGGTGCGGCGCACCGACGATCGACTTGTGCTCGTCGATGTAGGTGACGATCTCGTTGATCTGGTCGGGGTCGTAACCGACCTTGGCCAGAGCACGAGGAACGGTCTGGTTGACGATCGTCATCGTGCCGCCGCCGACGAGCTTCTTGAGCTTCGCCAGACCCAGGTCGGGCTCGATGCCCGTGGTGTCGCAGTCCATCAGCAGGCCGATCGTGCCCGTGGGTGCGAGCACCGAGGCCTGCGAGTTGCGCACGCCGTACACCGAGCCGAGGTCGCAGGCGCTGTCCCACGCCTCCTGCGCGGCGCTGAGCAACGTGGCGGGCACGAGCTCCTCGTCGATCTCGGCCGTCGCCTGGCGGTGCATGTCGAGCACGCGGAGCATGTGCTCACGGTTCTCGGAGAACCCGGCGAACGGACCCATGCGCCCGGCGGTGCGACCGCTGGTGGCGTAGGCGTGACCGGTCATCAGCGCGGTGAGCGCCGCCGCCCACGCCCGACCCGCCTCCGAGTCGTAGGGCATGCCCTGGGCCATGAGGAGGGCGCCGAGGTTGGCGTAGCCGAGGCCGAGCTGGCGGAACCTGCGGCTGTTCTCGGCGATCTTCTCCGTCGGGTAGTCGGCGTTGCCGACGAGGATCTCCTGGGCCGTGAACACGACCTCGACCGCGGCCTTGAAGGCCTCGGCGTCGAAGGTGCCGTCCGCGTCGGCGAACT
>JAFASB010000167.1 GCA_019244985.1 Acidimicrobiia bacterium
TCCGTTGCCGGCGTCGATCTCCTCGCGGACGGCGATGTAGCGGGCGAGCGTCTCTTCGATCTCTGCGCGCGGGTGGCTCATGCCGGAGTGTCTAGCCGCGCCGCGGCGACAGGTGGGCTGGCGTCGCCGGCGACATGTTCGTAGGCGCGCATGGCGATCTCGGCGCGGTGGCTGAGGTCGAACGCGTTGTAGTGCATGAACTCCAGCTCGCCGGGACCGGGCTCGAACACGGTGACCGGTAACCCCGCGTCTCGGACGCGACTCAGCTCCTTCTCGGTCGTCCAATGATTGAGGTATCGGCCCGGAATGTCGACGCCGAGACGTCCGGGCGCCGATCCGATGCCCATCGGTGCCGAGACGATCACCGCGTCGATCTGATCGAGCGCATCGGCGATGACGTCGGCATTTGCCGGGGAATGGAGGCCGCCGTCGACCAGACGCCGGCCGTCGACCACGACGGGCTGGAAGACAGCCGGGACACCGATCGACGCGGCGACGGCGGTGCCGACGTCGATCGCGGGGCTGCCGGGTTGACCGAGGACGACTCGCTCGCCGGTGTCGAGACAGACGGCGCAGACCCAGAAGGGCCGATCGGGCCACGACCGTCCGAGCATCTCGTCGATCTCGTCGGAGATCGGCGCCGATGAGACCGCGCCGCTCGGCGTCAACGCCGCCAGCAGGAGCCCGGCCCTTGTCCGCGAGGGTCGCCGCACGAAGTGCGCCAGCAGGCGCGGCGACGACGGGCGCCCGACGCTCGTCCCGCTGTGCTGCAGGTCGCACGTCATCATCGCCCAGCCCGCTCCGTGTCCGGCCCGAGCCTCTCCCTCCTCGGACATCGGTCGTCCCATCACGTGCGCGTACAGATCCTCAGGGGATACGCCCACCCGCAGCAGCGTCCCGGTGATCGCGCCGATCGAGGTCCCCACGATCACGGCAGCGTCGCGAGCGTCCCAGCCCCGGTCCTCGAGGGCGGCGAGCACACCCGCATGGAAGGCGTGACCCACGGGCCCGCCCGCGCCGAGGACCAGGCCGACTCGCGGGCCGTCAGCCATCGGTAGGCACCCGCGCCACGCGTCCGGGTGCGGGCTCGGGAAGGGCCTCCGGGTGCAGCACCCACGCCAGCAGCTCGAGGCCGTCGACGATGCGCGGTCCGGGGCGGGAGAAGTACGACGTGGCGTCGACGACGTAGACGTGGCCGCTCTGCCACGCGGGTGTCGATCGCAGGGCGTCGACACCGCCCAAGGCGGCCGCCTCCTTGGTTGCCTCCGCCAGGTCGTAGCCGCAGGGCATGAACACGATGACGTCGGGCGCGGCAGCCTCGACGTCAGGCCACCGCAGTGGGCGCGAGTGCTCGCCCGGCTCGCACAGCACCGGTTCCCCGCCCGCCCGCACCACGAGGTCCGGGACCCAGTGGCCGCCGCTGAACGGCGGCTCGAGCCACTCCAGCGGGAAGGTGCGCACGAGGGGGAGTCCCCGCACGACGTCATCGACCAGTGCCATGCGCTCGCGAAGCCGGTCGACCAGCCGATTGGCCTCCGCGCTCCGCCCGGTGTGCTCGCCGACCCGCAGGATGTCATCGAGGACGTCCTCCACCGTGTGAGGATCGAGCGACAGCACGTCGGCATGGCAACCGAGAACGTTGAGCGCGTCTTCTACGTCGCCCGTCGGCACCGCGCACACCCGGCACAGGTCCTGGGTGAGGATCAGGTCGGGCTAGATCTTGTTGATGAGCTCGGCGTCGAGCGCGTACAGGGGCTCGTCGTCGCCGACCGCTTCCCGCACTGCAGTGTCGATGTCGGCGGCCGACGCCTCGTCGCCGACCTCGAGCCGGCTGCGAGACACCACTGGCTTGCCGGCGGCGGCGTCGGGAAAGTCACACCCGTCGGTGACCGCCTCCACCTCGTCGCCGAGGCGAGCGCAAAAGCGATCTCGGTCGCAGACGGGAGAAGGGAAACGATCCTCAATCGGTGGGCAGCTCAGTCGGCGGCGCGCTCTGTGACCGTGACGGAGCGCATCACGTCGCCGACCTGGATCGCCTGGGCGACGTCGATGCCGTCGATGACGTACCCGAACAGGTTGTAGAGCGGCTGCAGCTTGCGTCGACAGTCGTCGATGCAGATGAAGAACTGCGAACCGTTGGTGTCGGGTCCGGCGTTCGCCATCGCCACCGCGCCCAGGGTGTACTCACCCTTCACCGGTTCGTCGGCGAACCGGTAACCCGGGCCACCCCGGCCGGTGCCCTCGGGATCCCCTCCCTGGATGACGAATTCCGGCACCACGCGGTGAAACGTGAGGCCGGTGTAGTACCCGTCGCGCGCCAACGAGACGAAGTTGTTGACGGTGTTGGGGGCAAGGCCCGGGTCGAGCTCCATCACGATCGGGCCGCGGTCGGTCTCGATAGTCACCTGGAAGATCTTGTCGGTGTCGATCTGCATCTCGGGAGGTTGTGCCACGGCCTCATCCTGCCACGGGTCGCTCCGGTACAAGCACGGGAGGCCCCGACGGGCGGTCGACGGCCAGGTCGTCGCAGCGTCCGCCCGCGCGCGGAACGGCGCGTAGCCCGACCGCGCCGTCGACGCGCGCGATGGCGACCGCGGACACGCCGTTGTCACGCGTCGCCCAGCCGTCGAAGCGGAACACCTCACCGGTCGACGGGCGCAGCAGTGCCGCTGTCGCGCGGCCGCACGTCCAACGACCGAGCGCGACGCGGTCGCCTGGCGCACCGACGCGCAGGCGGAGCGAGCCGGCCGTGAGCACACCGTCCGTGTACGAGACGTCGTCGTCGCACCCGTCGCCGTCGATATCGGCATGGAACGCCTCGGCGACCGCGGGGCAGGGGGGCGGCTCACCCGACCCCAACTGACCTGCGGTCGCGCCGGGCGTCTTGGCAGTGACCGCGCCCGCGCCGTTGAGGGCGCGACTGCCGAGGAACACACAGGTGACGGCGATGCCCATCGCGGCCACCGCCCTGACGGGCGGGCGCCGCCGCTCGGCCCCAGCGGCCAGGGCTCGTCGACGCCACGAGCCGAGCGCGGCCGAATCCGGCATAGACATAGTTTAACGTAGATAAGCAGGGGAACACAAGGGTCAATCACTGAGTCTCATGCCATCTCGTGGCATCCCAATTCACGAGAAGGGGCGTGCTTATGATCTCGGCATGTCCTCCGTCGAGATCCAATGGATGAGCACCGGAGAGGCGGCACGCAGGCTGGGGGTCACGGTGCGCACCTTGTACCGGCTGATCGACGAGGGCGAGATCCCCGCCTACAAGTTCGGACGAGTGATCCGGCTGCAGGAAAACGAGGTCGACGCCTTCATCTCCCAGTCCCGCATCGAGCCGGGCAAGCTGCAGCACCTCTATCCCGACGCTCGCCGCGAGCTGTCCGAGGTCGAGCACAGCCTGCGCTGACACGTCGTAGCGTCGCCCCTCGTGGCCGACACCGACTGTCTGTTCTGCAAGATCGTCGCCGGCGACATTCCCTCAGAGGAGGTCATGTCGACGTCGGGGACCTATGCCTTTCGCGACATCAACCCCGCGGCGCCGACGCACGTGTTGGTCGTGCCCCGCCACCACATCGAATCGGCGGCGACGCTGACCGCCGGCGACGCCGCCACGCTCGCCGAGATGATCGGCACCGCGCAGCAGGTGGCGCGCCAAGAAGGCATCGACGCCAGCGGCTACCGGCTGGTCTTCAACGTCGGCGAGGACGCCCTCAACTCGGTGCCTCACCTCCACCTGCACGTGGTCGGTGGCAAACGCCTCGGTTGGCCTCCCGGCTGACAACTCCTCTTTTCGGCGCACCCCCGGCGGGTACGCTGAGGCGGAACCCCGTGTCCCAAACCCAGGTCAAGATCCAGCCCGAGAACCACCTGATGGTTGGCCTCCTCGGGCAGCGCGACGAGCTGCTGCGGCTCATCGAGGCGTCCTTCGACGCCAAGCCCTTCGTGCGCGGCAACGAGATCACGATCGAGGGCCCCGACGCGGCGCGGGTCGGCACGCTCATCAACGAGCTCGTGCTCCTCCTCGAGCAGGGCCACGTGCTCGACAGCGTCAACGTCGGTCGCACCATCGACATGGTGAAGGCCGACGAGCGGCCGTCCGAGGTCCTGACCGCCGAGGTGCTGCGCTCGGCCCGGGGTCGGGGCGTGCGGCCCAAGACCAGCGGCCAGAAGCGTTATGCCGACGCCATCAACAATAACGTCATCACGTTCGTCATCGGCCCCGCCGGCACCGGCAAGTCGTACCTGGCGGTAGCCCTCGGGGTGCAGGCCCTGCAGGACAAGAAGGTGAGCCGCATCATCCTCACCCGCCCGGCGGTCGAAGCCGGCGAGCGTCTCGGCTTCCTGCCCGGCGACCTCATGGCCAAGGTCGATCCGTATCTGCGGCCCCTCTACGACGCCCTGTACGACATGCTCGAGCCCGACGGCGCCCAGCGCCTGCTCGAGCGGGGCACCGTCGAGGTCGCACCGCTGGCGTACATGCGTGGACGCACGTTGAACGACAGCTTCATCATCCTCGACGAGGCCCAGAACACCACGCCCGAGCAGATGAAGATGTTCCTCACCCGAATCGGGTTCGGATCCAGGGCCGTCATCACCGGCGACGTGACGCAGATCGACGTGGCCGGCGGCCGCAGCGGGCTCGTCGGGCTCGAGAAGGTTCTCCAGGACATTGACGGCCTCGAGTTCGTGCACCTTCATGCGCGCGACGTCGTCCGCCACAAGATCGTGCAGGACATCGTCAACGCCTATGAGCAGGCCGGCGGCGGGTCCTGAGGTGGCCATCGACGTGTTCGCCGCCGACGAGCAGAAGGACGAGCCGGTCGACACCATGCGCTGGGTGCGGCTCGCGAAGGACGTGCTCGTT
>JAFASB010000203.1 GCA_019244985.1 Acidimicrobiia bacterium
CCCCGCTCCAGCACGTCCCGGGCCGAGGCCAAAGCCCGCTGCGACGCCGACCCGCCGTCGCGCTTGATCGGGATCTGGCCGACCGCCCGGAAGAACCAGGCGGTCTTCGGGTCCTCGAAGTACTCGGCCTTGGCGACGAACGTGATGCGCCGCCGCAGCACGAGCGGCAGGAAGATCGAGTCGGAGAACGAGAGGTGGTTGCTGGCGAGGATCGCCGCCCCCTCTGCCGGCACGCCGTCCTTGCCATCGGTGCTCACCTTGAACAACAGGCGCAGGACCGGCGTCAAGATCGCCTTCACGACCCAGTACGTCACCCCAGCGAGGCTACTCACGTGAGGAGCGCCCGTTCTTGACCGGCCGGTCAAGTTCTCCCTACGTTTGCTTTTGATGAATCGCCGGCTCACCCAACGGGGCAGGGAGCGCCGTGAACAGCTGATGGCGTACGCCACCAGCCGCTTCGCCGAGAACGGGTACCACCCCACGTCGGTGGCCGAGATCGTGCAGGGCCTGGGCGTGGGCAAGGGCGTCTTCTACTGGTACTTCGCCTCCAAGGAAGAGCTCTTCCTCGAGATCCTGCGCGACGCCCAGCGCCAGCTGCGCCGGCGCCAGGAGGCCGCCATCGCGGACGAGCCCGATCCCGTGCGGCGCATCGAACTCGGCATCCGGGCGTCGATGGCGTGGTTCGACCAGAACCGCGAAGTCGTCAAGCTCCTGCAGTTCGCGTCGACCGAGGAGCGCTTCGCCCCCGTGCTGCGCCGCGGCCAGGATGTGGCCGTCGCCGACACCGCCCGCCACGTCAAAGAGGGCATCGTCGAGGGCCGCATCCGCGACCTCGACCCGTTCGTGCTCAGCCACGCCGTGCTCGGGGTCACGGGCCACCTGGCCCGCGAGTTCGTCCACGAGCGCAGCCAGTCCGTCGACGACGTCGCCGAGGTCGCCGTCGCCTTCTGCCTGGAAGGCCTGCTCGGCGGCAAGTGACGCCAGACCTGCAGCGGCACTAGAGCTTCGGCAAGGCCTTCCGCAGGTTGCGCACGGCCTGCCCGATGCGCAGCTCGTTCTCGATGAGAGCGAAGCGCACGTGACCTTCGCCGCCGTGGCCGAACCCGACCCCGGGTGACGCCGCGACCTTGGCCTCCTTCACCAGGAAGGCCGAGAACTCGAGCGACCCCATCTCCTTGTAGGGCTCGGGGATCGGCGCCCACACGAACATCGTGCCCTTGGGCTTTTCAATCTCCCAGCCGATGCGCGCCAGCCCGTCACACAACGCGTCGCGCCGATTCCAGTAGATCTCGTTGACCTGCTTGGGATAGTCGGACGCCTCGTTGAGAGCGACGATCGCCGCGATCTGGATGGGCTGGAAGGTCCCGTAGTCGAGATACGACTTGAGCTTGGTGAGGGCCTGCACGATGTCGGCCCGCCCGACCATGAACCCGACGCGCCAGCCCGCCATCGAGAACGACTTCGTCATCGTGTAGAGCTCGACGGCGACCTCCTTGGCGCCCGGCACCTGCAGGATCGACGGAGGGACGTAGCCGTCGTACGACGTGTCGGAGTACGCGAAGTCATGCACGAGGATCACGTCGTGCTCGCGCGCGAACTCGACGATCTTCGTCATCCATTCGAGGTCGACGCACGTGGTCGTCGGGTTGTGCGGGAACGACAGCACGATCACACGCGGCCGCGGCCAGGCGTTCTCCCACGCGTCCATGAGGTTGTCGAAGAAGTTCTGGCCGATCCCGAGCGGCACCTGGCGCACGTCGGCGCCCGCGAACAGCGGGGCGTAGATGTGGATGGGATAGGACGGCGTGGGCACGAGCGCCGTGTCGCCGGGCCCGAGCAACACCCACATCAGGTGGGACAGGCCCTCCTTGGCGCCGATCGTGGTGACGATCTCGGTATCCGGGTCGAGGGCGACGTTGAACTTCCGGTCGTACAGCGACGCCACCGCGGCGCGCAGCTTGGGGATCCCCTTACTCGACGAGTAGCGGTGATTGCGGGGGTTGTGCACCGCCTCGGCCAGCTTCTCCACCGCCGCATCCGGCGATGGGATGTCGGGGTTGCCGAACGCAAGGTCGACCACGTCCTCGCCTGCTCGCCGAGCGGCCATCTTCAGGGCGTCGATCTCGGCGAGGACATAGGGCGGCAGGCCCGTGATGCGTCGGAACTCCATCCGCCAAGGTTACCGGCGGGTCAGACGTCAGACGCGGGCCTCGGCGATCAGGTCGACAGCCTCGGTGTCGTGACCGACGTCGAGTGGCGAGCACACAGCCCAGGACGCGCCGGCCGCTTCGAGGGCCGAGAAGTGGCGGCGAAGCGCGTCGACGGTGCCGTGCACCAGCCTCGGCCGCGGCCCGTGGCGCTCGAGCTTCTCTGCCGCGTGGGCGTCGGTGCGGCCGACGAGGATCTGTCCGCCCCACGTGACTTCCGTCGCAGTCCCGATCTCACGGGCCAGCTCGGCGAATCGCTGCGCGGGCAGCCCCCAGCCGTTCCATCCGTCGGCTTCGTCAGCGGCGATGCGCCGGGCCCGCTCGGAGTCGCCGCCCACCCACGTCGGCACGCCGAGGGCGCGCAGCCGCCGGCAGCAGTCGACCAGTTGGCGGGCCCGCGCGTCGGCGGGCGGAAAGCCCACGCCGTAGGCGACGTTCTCGTCGCGGTTGAACCGGTCGCCCGTGCCCAATCCGGCGATGAACCGCTGCCCGTCGGTCATCCGGAACAGGCTGTGCAGCGTGTGCACGAGCACGGCATCGGGCAGCAGCGACACCCGGGCCACGAACGTCCCGAGCGTGACCCTCGACGTCTCCGCGGTGAGGGCGCCCAGCACGGTCAGGGAATGCAGCGCCGGCATCTCGGGCTGGTGGAGCGGCCAGAGGTGGTCGAAGACGAACACGCCATCGAGGCCGACGGCTTCGGCCCGACGGGCCACGGCGATTGCCGGCTCCGGATCCTCGCGGAACTGCGGAAGGGTGACTCCCAGCCTCACGCAAGGTGAGGCTAGGGGCGTCGAGTCAGACGCTCAGTGAACGCGTCGGAGGTCGACGACCCGGCGGGCGCTCGCCCGGACCGGGATCGGCTCCATGCGTCGCATGGCATGACCGAGCACGACGGCGACGACGAAGGCGACTGCGGTCCAGAGTGCGATGCCGACCAGGACGAAAGGGACGACGGCAGCCATGCACGCGTTATCGGCAGCGGCGGCGTCGAACTTGAGCGCGTTCACCGACTGACGACCTCCCGGGCGACCAGGGCGGCGCCGATGGCTCCGGCCCGCTCACCCAGCTGGGCCGGGACGATGTCGACGGCGGGCCGCTCGGGCCCGGCGAGGACGAGCTCGGGGAAGACCGCACGAGTGCGGTCGAGGAAGAGATCGGCGGACTCGAGCATGCCGCCGCCGATGACAATCGTGTCGGGGTCGAAGACGTCGGCCAGGGTGGCGAGGCCCTGGGCGACCCACCAGGCGAAGCGGTCCATGAGCCCCAGCGCCTCGGCGTCACCCTCGCGGGCCGCGGCGCCGACGTGTTCACCGCGGACGTCATGAAAGTCGCCGCCCGCCAGCTCGACCACACGCGTGGCCCGTCCGCCCTCGCCCGCCTCCCGTCCGTACCGGCCCAGCGCGCTCCCCGACGCATACCGCTCCCAGCAGCCGCGGCCGCCGCAGGGGCACGGGATGCCGTTGGGATCGACCTTGATGTGGCCGACCTCACCGGCGAAGCCGTGCGCGCCCCGGTAGAGGTGACCGTCGAGCACGAGGCCGCCGCCGATGCCGGTTCCCAGCGTGACGACCACGACGTCGTCGCTGCCCTTGGCGGCACCGAGTTCGCGCTCGCCCCAGGCCGCGCACGTGGCGTCGTTGTCGACCTGGACCGGAAGCCCGACGCGCTCTTCCAAGAGCGCCTTGATGGCGAGCTCGCGAACCCCTGGGAGGTTGGGGCCGATGTGCAGGACGCCGTCGCGGTCGACGAGGCCCGCGGCTCCGACGCCGACAGCGTCCGCCGACGCCTCGGCCCGCTGGGCCTCGATGACGTCGACGAAGGCGTCGATGAGGGCGTCGGCTCCCGCAGGCGTCGGCACGCGCCGCTCTCCGATGACGTTGCCCGCGCCGTCGACGGTGACGGCGAGCATCTTGGTACCCCCGACGTCGACTCCGATGGTGCGGGCCAACGGCGAACCTCAGTACCGAAGGAGGGCGCCGATGCGCCCGAGCACGTCGAGGTCGGCATTGTCACGGCACACCTCGAGGTGGACGGACTGGTGCAGCGCCTCCTGCATCGCCTCCTCGACGACGTCGTCGGCGCGCTCCATGCGGTTGGCGCAAACTCCGCACGTCGGTCCCCGCGTGGCGAGGAAGGCGCACGAGAGGCACCGCCATCCCGGCGCCTCGAAGCCGTCGGAGACCAGCAGCGTGTCGACGCGCCGCTCGACGAGCGCCTTGAGCACCTCTTCGAGACCGACGACCGCCCCGTCGCCCATGCCCGCCGCGCCTCGGAGGCGGTCGACGTCGGCCGCCTCCTGCGCCCGCATGACCTCGTCCTCGGCGCCAACCGCGGCCTCACGTACCTCGTCTTCACGCGCCGAGACCGGCACGCTCACGCGCGAGGCGATGCGGTCGCGCAGGTACGGGTGGAGCGTCCGCTCGAGGGCGCCCGCGATGTCGTTGGGGGCACCGATCAGCAGGCGGTCGAATCCGCTTTCCTGGAACAGCTCGAAGGCCGCTTGAGCGGTGCGGAGCAGGTGGCGACGCGTGGCGTCGTCGACGTGGTCCTGGCGCTGGTCCTTGGCCATGTCGCCACCGTCGTCCTCGTGACGGGGTAGGCGGTCGAACCGCTCACTCCAGTCGACGAGCTGGCCCAGCTGGAACACGAACAGGCGGGCCCGCTGACGGTCGGCGAGGAGGACGGCGAAGCGTTGGGCGCGCTCGATGATCGCCTCGAGCTGACGGACCTGCGGGTGCTGGTTGACCACGACGCGATTGACCACCGGCACCGGCAGGTGGAGCGGCTCCCAAAGATCGTCTGCGACGCTCGAGAAGATCGCCAACCCGCGCGTGTGCGATCGGTCGAAGCCACCTTTGACGTGGTCTTCGATCCGCTTGAGGTCCTTCGACGCACGCTCCCGCATCGGACGGGACATCCGCTCGAACTCCAGCTCGTAGTCGAGGGGGCGGACGTAGCGGCGTCCGTCGACGTTGAGATAGCAGGTGGTGACAGGCCCCGATCCGCTGAAGGCGGCCAGCCGGCGTACGACGTCGCCGCTCACCAGGTCGGCGACCGGGCTCTTCAAGAGACCCGGATGTGCTGGACCCGACGCTCGCCTTTGGCTTTGGGCGGGGGGTTGGCCACGTTCGCCAGATGGGCGGCAGCCGAGGCGGCCGCGAGCAGCTCGGACGGGTCCTTCACCATGTCCTCGGCGACGTCGAGCATGGCGCGCGCCGCTTCGATGAGCTCGAGCGCGGCCGCCTGCAGGTGCCCCACGACCTCGTGAGCCTTCTCCTCGAGGTGTTCGTTGTGCTCGTCGCTCATGTGAAGTTGACCTCCAACCGGTCGCCCACCATCTTGGCCCCAGAAACCGTCCGCCGCTTGAGAGAGTCGGGCAGCACGATCCCCCGCCGGTACGGACCGACGCGAACGAGCAGTTCGTCCTCTACGCGGCCCAGTTCGAGATCGTCGGAGTCGGCGAACGGCAGCTCGAGCGAGAGCACGAAGTCCTCCCCGCGTCGCTCGACCGTCAGGGGTTCCCCTTCGTGCAGCACCGCTGCCGCGTTGAAGTCGCCGTACAGCAGCTCGCCGAAGGTGCGCAGGCGGTCGACGCCGACAAGCTCGTCCGGGGCGAGCTCGGCGCGGAGGACAGGCAGGGGCGAGAAGCCCTCCTCGATCGCCGACAGGTGCTCGGCATGGGCCTCCTTCCACGCCTTGAACCAGGGATCGGTGACGGCGTCGGGGAGCAGGCGGTTGGCGATGACGGCGTCGACGCCGTAGCCGAACAGCGCGAGGTAGGTCGACAGGCGTCGTGCTTCGGCGATCACCATGCGCTCGGGGTTCACGACGAGACGGACGCTCGTCCTGCGGCTGTCGGTGAGGATCTCGCGCACGCCGTCGAGGCGGTCGTAGAAGCGGCGGGTGGCGTCGAAGACCTCGTCGCCGGCGACCGGCAGTGAGGTCACGCGCGTGAGGATCGGGCGCACCGCCTTCACCAGGCGCCGCTCGACCGGGAAGATGCGCTCCATGTACCAGGAGAGGACGTCGGGAAGAGAGAGGAACCGGATCGTCTCGGCGGTGGGCGCGCAGTCGACGACGATCACGTCCCACGTGCCCGACTCTGCGAACGACTTGATGTCGCTGAGGCTGAAGATCTCGTCGAGGCCCGGGATGACCGACAGCTCCTCGGCTTCCACGGCATCAAGCCCCGCCCACCCGAGCACTTGCTGGAGGTAGCCCTGGATCTCACCCCAGGCGTCCTCGAGCCGCTCCTGGGCGTCGAGCTGCTGGCCCCAGAGCATCGGCGTGATCGGCGACCCCACCGACGTCAGCGGCACGTCGAAGGCGTCGGCCAGCGAGTGGGCAGGATCGGTCGAGAGCACGATCGTGCGCAGCCCGGCGTCGGCGCAGCGCAGGGCCGTGGCCGCCGCCGTGGTGGTCTTGCCGACGCCGCCCTTGCCGGTGAAGAGAAGGACGCGCGGTGAATCGTCGGTCGTCGTGTCGCTCACGCGGACTCGACGTGCTTCTTCAGCTCGCGAAGGGCGGTTCCCATGATCTTGCCTTCGGCGCGACGCTTCACGAACCCGGGAATGGGCACGATGAGATCCACCTCCAAGTGGTAGGTGACGAGCGTGCCCGCGTCCTGGGCTTCGAATGTGTAGGACCCATCGAGGACGCGCATGATGCTGCCCTCGACGAGCTTCCACGACATCGAGTTGGGGATATCGGAGTAGTCGTACGCCAGTGTGTAACGGGCGCTCTGACCCATCGCCGCCGCCCGGTAGGCGACCAACGTGCCACGGCCCTCGTCGTCGCGCTCGCGCACTTCGACGTCCTTGATGTCGGCCGCCCAGTCGGGATAGCGCTCGAAGTCCAGCAGCACGTCGAGCAGCTGTGCCGGTGTGGCGTCGATGACGATCTGTTCGGTTGCTCTCTCTGCCATGGTCAGTTCAAATCAGCAGGTCAGTTCACGTCGCAGGGCTGTTGCGCTTCACGACCGTGAAGTAGTACCCGAGCACGATGCCGTACCCGACAAGGAGGGGCACGGTGACGATGGCGACGACCAACCACCGTATCCATGACCGCTTGTCCTCGACTCCTCCGAGGAACTGGGTGTCCGGCCGGTTGCAGCAATCGACGAGGGAGAGCACGGCCGGGAACTCGAGGCCGAGGACCAAGAGGAGCCACTGCACGGTGGCGCCAGACTACTTGCGCTTCGGCTTGCGCT
>JAFASB010000228.1 GCA_019244985.1 Acidimicrobiia bacterium
GCGCGATCACCAAGCTCGTCCTCTCCGAGCTCGGACACGAGTCCACCGCCATCCTCACCGAGCTCAACGGCGGCGACGCCGTGTTCATGGAGGGCGCCGCGGCCATGGGCGGCATGCTCGTGCTCATGCACCGGGCGATGTCGATCGCGGGCGGGACGTCGGAGATCAAGCGCAACCAGATCGGCGAGCGCATCCTCGGCCTACCCCGCGACCCGCTCATCAAGTGAGCCCCAGCAGTCGGGATGAACCAGGCAGTCAGAGTGACGGCGCGGCGTACCCCGGCGCCGCCGACCTGGCACTCATCAACTGCGAGCTCAGCCCTGAGGGGGACCGCGGCTCGTTTGAGCTCGTCCCCGAGCTGTGCCGGTTCGACGGCGCCCTGTACGGCGGCACCGGGATCGCGGTGAGCGTCATTGCCATGGAGGCCGCGACACAGCGCGACGCGGTTTGGGTCGTGACCCAGTTCGTCGCGTCGACCCAGGCCGGCGCCCGCATCGAGTGGGAGACCCAGGAACTGGCGGCCGGCCATCGCGTGTCGCAGCTTTCGGTCGTGGCGAGGTCCGAGGGCGCCACGATGTTCTGCGCACTCGGGGCGACGGCCGACCCCCGGCCTGACGGGCTCGACGGCCAGTTCCTTCCGATGCCCAAGGTCACCCCGCCCGACGAGAGCCCTCCCCTGATGATCGGGCCCGGCACGCCGGCGCTGCGCGACAAGGGGTTCAACCGCAACCTCGAGTACCGCGAGGCCCAAGCCCTCGACGGCCGCGTCGGCAACGCCGTGCTGCTCTGGGCGCGGCGCACCGACGGGTCGCCGTTGACCCGCGCCGGGATCGCCTACCTCGCCGACATGGTGCCGATGGCGATCGCTCGCGCCGCCGGCAAGTTCGGCGCCGGGTTCAGCCTCGACAACGCCCTCCGGTTCGCCACCGCCCCCCCCGAGGAATGGGTGTTGCTCGACCTGCGGGGCGAGCTCGCCTCGCTGGGGTACGGGCACGGCTCGCTGACGGCTTGGACGACCGACGGCACCCTCATTGCCACCGGCAGCCAGTCGGCGATGATGAAGGCGATGTTCGATCTCGACGACCACGCGGCCGTCGCCCGCTGGGAGGCTGCGATCGAGGCAATGCTCTCGCGTTGACCACGGTCCGTCGCGTCGACGGGGAGGTGTTCGCCTGTCCCGATGGGTGCGCCGCGACGTTCAGGCCGAGCGGCGCCAGGAAGCGTGCGCGCGCCGCCATGCGTGGCATCACCGCCAGAGCGTCGTGGCCGATCTCGGTTGTGTTGTCGAGGCGGACACCGCGAAGCGGATCGTCGTGCACGAGGAGGTGTCGATGGCCCGTTCGACGACCGTGATGTTGCGGGCGTCGAGCTGAGGCGTTCATCGGACGTGAGCGTGGTGCGGGACGCCGCTGGCTCGGGTGAGGTCAGACGGCGACGAGCTCGCGCTCGGGCGTGAGAACGACGACCTGCTCGTCGGTGCGCCCGCCTTCGAGGTCGACGTGCGGCAGGATCCGATCGAGCCAGCTCGGCAACCACCAATTGGCGCGACCGGCAAGGCTCATCGTGGCGGGGACAAGCACCATGCGCACGAGCGTGGCGTCGAGGAACACGGCGACCGACAAGCCGATGCCGAACATCTTTCCGTTGACATCGTTGCCGAGGACGAAGGCCCCGAAGACGCTGATCATGACGAGCGCCGCCGAGGTGATCACTCGTGCGCTACTCGACAGCCCGCTGACGACTGACTGGTGGCTGTCGCGCGTCGCGACGTACTCCTCCCGCACTCGGGACAGGAGGAAGACCTCGTAGTCCATCGAGAGCCCGAAGAGGATGGCGAACATCATCAGCGGAAGGAACGGGTTGATCGGCACGGTGTGCTGCAGACCGATGAGGCCATTGCCCCAACCCCACTGGAACACGGCGACGAGCACGCCGTAGGCAGCAGCGATCGACAGCAGGTTCACCACCGCCGCCTTGAACGGGACGAGGACCGAGCGGAACACGATCATCAGCAGCAGGAACGACATCGCCACGACGGCGACGATGAAGATCGGCAGCCGGCTCATGAGACGATCGGCGAGATCGGTCGCCATCGCCTGCCCGGTGAGCATCGCCTTCGCGTTCGTCCGGGTCACGGCTGCGGGGAGCACGTCGGCGCGA
>JAFASB010000259.1 GCA_019244985.1 Acidimicrobiia bacterium
GAGGAGGTAATAGTCGACGTCGGCCCGGTTGATGGCACCGATGGCGGCGTCGGTGTCGGCATACGCGGTCAGCAGCACGCGCCGAGCCTTGGGATACAGCTCGCGGGCCTGCTCGAGGAACTCGACGCCGGTCATCTCCGGCATGCGGTGGTCGGCCAGCAACAATCCGACCTGCTCGTCGCGGAGCTTGAGCTCCTTCAGCGCCTCGAGCGCCTCGCTGCCCGACTCCGCCCGGCGGATCCGGTACTCCTCGCCGTACTGCTGGCGGAGGTCACGGGCGAGGGAGCGGGAGACTTCGGGGTCGTCGTCGACGGTGAGGAGGATCGGCGGCGGCACGCCGGTCATTCTCGCGTGGCACGGGGGTTATGCGTCGGGCCGGAATCGCTGCCGCGCATCCTCGACCGCCCGCTCGGCTTCGACACGGCCCTGCCAACCCGCGGTGTCGGTCGACTTGCCGGGCTCGAGGGTCTTGTAGATCTCGAAGAAGTGTGAGATCTCCTGCAGCATGAACGCCGGCAGGTCGCTGAGGTCGTCGATGTCCTTCCACCGCGGGTCATCGATCGGGACCGTCAGGATCTTGGCGTCGGGACCCGCCTCGTCCTGCATCCAGAACACTGCCAGCGGTCGCACCATGATGTGGCAACCGGGGAACGTCGGCTCGTCCACGAGCACGAGCACATCGATGGGATCGCCGTCCTCGCCCAGGGTGTCGGGTACGAACCCGTAGTCGGTCGGATAGCGCGTGGCCGTGAACAGCTCGCGGTCGAGCCAGATCGCACCGGTGTCGTGGTCCATCTCGTACTTGTTCCGCGAGCCGCGCGGGATCTCGATGATGACCTCGAGGTCCACGGGGTTTGTCTACCCGGCGGCCGTGCGCAATGGCTCAGGCTTTTCGCCGCCCTCGGCTGCCGCTTCCACCGTCTTCGGGTTCTCGCTGCGGTAGTAGCCGACGATCGCCAGGGCGATCGACAGCACGGGGACGGCGAGGATGGCGCCGAGGATCCCGGCCACGATCGTGCCCGTCGTGAGGGCCAGGAGGATCGCCACCGGATGCAGGTGGACGGCGCGGCCGAGCACGAAGGGCCCGACGATGTAGCCCTCGAGATTGTGCACGAGGATCGTGGCGCCGATGACGACCAGGGCCGCTACCCCGCCGTTCGCGACCAGGGCGATCAAGGCCGCCAGGACGCCGGTAACGATGGCGCCCACCAACGGGACGAAGGCACCGAGGAACGTCAGGAAGGCGAGCGGGAGTGCCAACGGGACGCCGATCACGGCGAGCGTGATTCCCATCACCGTGCCATTGACGACGCCGTTGATCGCCGTGCCCCGGATGTAGCCGCCGAGCGCCTCCCAGCTGCGCCGGCCGATCTCCTTCACCTCGTCGGACCGCTCGGGCGCGAACAGCCCGACCATCCACTTGCTGATCTCGCTGCCGTCCTTCACGAAGAAGAAGGTGATGACGAGCGTGAGGAGCGTGGTCGTGATGATCTCGACGAGCAGTCCGACCCCGGTCAGGGCACCCTGGGCGATCGCACCCTTGCGCTGGTTGAGCTGGGATTTGGCCTCGTTGATGTACTTGTCGATGTCGGCCTGCTTCAAGTGGAACGGCGCGTGCGTAAGCCACTTCTGCACGTCCTTGAAGCCTTGATTGGCCTGCTTGCCGACGCTGCCGAACTGGTCGACGACCTTGGGGATGAACCAGAAACCCAAGCCGGTGAGGATGCATGCCGCGAGGAGAAACACTGCGAACGTCGCCAGCGCCGCCGGCCACCGGTGTTTACGCAGCCAGTTTGCGGGCGGCGCCAGGACAGTCGTCAGGAACATCGCGAACAGCACAGGCATGACGATCAGGCGGAGCCGCCCGAACACGAGGAAGAACACGTACAGGCCGGCACCGACGATCAGGAGGCGCCAGCCCACGGCGGCGGCCGTGTTCAGCCAGCGGGGAACCTCGGTGGGCGAGCGCTGGGCCATTGCCCGGCACGTTACTTGCGGGTCCGGG
>JAFASB010000264.1 GCA_019244985.1 Acidimicrobiia bacterium
CCTCCAGAACGCCGACAACATCGTGCCGATCATCCGGACGCCGAAGCTCAACGGCGAGGTCACGAGCATCTGGAACTCGGTCTCCTCGAAGCTCACGACCGACGACCTCGTGGGACTGAACAAGAGGGCCGACGTCGACAAGGAAGACCCGGCGA
Source organism: Acidimicrobiia bacterium (assembly GCA_019244985.1). Taxonomy (GTDB): domain Bacteria; phylum Actinomycetota; class Acidimicrobiia; order Acidimicrobiales; family AC-14; genus CADDZP01. Next base: position 156 of record JAFASB010000264.1, read on the forward strand.
CGCTGGCCGACCAGTGGCTACGCGACCACGGGTTCAGCTCCTAGGGATCGAACCGAGCGCCGCGATCCGGCCCGCCGCCCGCTCCAAGCGGGCGGTGGGCTGCACCACGGCCACGCGGACGTGACCCGCGCCGTCGGGGCCGTAGAACTCGCCCGGTGACACGAGCACGCCGGCCTCCTTCGCCAGGCGCTCGGTGAAGGCCCACGCGTCGCCATCCGGCGCGGCCACCCACAGATAGAACGTGCCCTCGGGGAACGGCGTGTCGACGCCGGCCTGAGCGAACGCCTCGCGCATGATCCCGAGCCGCTCGCGGTAACGCTCGCGCTGCTCGTCGACATGAGCGTCGTCCTCCAGTGCGACGCCGGCGGCCAGCTGAACCGGTCCCGGCACCATCAGACCGGCGTGCTTGCGCACCTCGCCGAGGTAACGCACCAACTCGCGGTCGCCCGCATAGAACCCGGCACGCACGCCCGCCATGTTCGAGCGCTTCGACAGCGAGTGCACGGCGACAAGTCCGTCGAGTCCGTGCTCCAGGATCGTGTGACCGGGGCCGGCCCACGTGAACTCGACGTAGCACTCGTCGCTGAACACGGGCACCCCGTGCTCCCGGCCCCACGTGGCGGCGGCACCGAGATCGTCGACGGCGCCGGTCGGGTTGGCCGGTGTGTTGACCCAGAGGCAGAGCGCCCTGTCGGCGTCGGCTTCGTCGATCGACGAGAGGTCGGCGTGCCATCCCTCGTCGACGGCAACCGGAACGGCCCGACAACCGGCCAGCAGGGCGCCCATGGCATAGGTCGGATAGGAGACGGCCGGGTACAGGACCGTGTCCCGTTGCGGGTCGCGCAGGCGGAGGATGTGAGGCACGCTCGCCACGAGCTCCTTGGTGCCGACGCACGCGGCGACGTCGGACGTCTCGACGTCGACACCGAACCGGCGGGCCAGCCAGGCGGCCGCCGCCTCTCGGAGCGCGGACGACCCGATCGACGCCGGGTATCCGGCTTCGGCCCCCGAAGCCCCGAGTGCAGTGACGACGGCCGCCGACGGCGGGTCGCAGGGCGTCCCCACCGACAGATCCACGAGCCCGTCCTCGTGTGCGGCCGCCAGCGCTTTGAGCGGGTCGAGCCGGTCATACGGGTACGGCGGCGGCTCAAATGCGTCGCTCATGAGGAGATGACGAACTCCTCGAAGCGACCGGGGCCGCCGCTCCGGAAGCGGGCGCGCAACACCGTCGCTTCTGACTCGTGCGCCTCGGAAAGCACCTCGCCCTCGCGATGCAGGGCCGCCACCACGTCGCCACGGTCGTAGGGAACCCGCAGCTCCACCACCGGCGCCAGAGCCCGCAGCCGGTCGCCGATCGTGCGCAGGAGGTGGTCGACGCCGTCGCCCGTGCTCGCCGAGAGCATCACCGACCCTGGGTGGCGGTCGACAAGGCGCTTGGCCTCGGGTGCGATGTCGGCCTTGTTGAACGCCAGCAGCTCGGGCACGCGGTCGGCGCCGATCTCGGCCAGCACCGCATGAACGGCGAGCATCTGCTCGCCCGGGTCCGAGGCCGCGCCGTCGACGACGTGCACGAGGAGGTCGGATTCGTTCACGACCTCGAGCGTCGACTGAAAGGCCTCCACCAGCTGGTGGGGCAGCTTGCGCACGAATCCGACGGTGTCGTTGACGAGTACCGGCTCACCGCCGGGCAGGTCGAGGCGGCGCGTGCGCGGGTCGAGTGTGGCGAACAAGCGGTCCTCGACGAGGACGCCCGCGTCGGTGAGACGGTTCAGCAGCGTCGACTTGCCGGCGTTCGTGTAGCCCACGAGGGAGATCGTCGGGATGCCCGATCGGGCGCGGGCCTTGCGCTGTGTCCGGCGGGTCTTCGAGAGATCGCGAAGCTCGCTCTCGAGCTTGGTGATGCGCCGCAGCAGACGCCGGCGGTCGACCTCGAGCTGGGTCTCGCCGGGACCTCGGGTGCCGATGCCACCGGCCTGCTGGCTGAACCCCTTGCCCCGTCCCCGCAGACGCGGCAGCCGGTACCTGAGCAGGGCGAGCTCGACCTGGGCCCGACCCTCTTGGGTACGGGCGTTCTGGGCGAAGATGTCGAGGATCACGGCGGTGCGGTCGATTGCGGTTCGTCCCAGGAGCTTCTCCAGGTTGCGGCTCTGGGCCGGGCTGAGCTCGTCGTCGAACACGACGGTGTCGGCGTCGACCTCGAGGGACACCTGCCGCAGCTCGTCGGCCTTGCCCTTGCCGATGTAGGTCGCCGGATCGGGACTGTCACGCCGCTGGAGCACGCGCTCGGCGACGTCGGCGCCTGCAGTGTCGACGAGGAGGGCAAGCTCGTCGAGATGGGCCTCGGTGTCGTCCACCGTCTCCGGCGGGATGGTCACCCCCACGAGCACGATCCGCTCGCGGATTGCCCTTTCAATCAGGCTCAAGCTTCGACCGCCACCCTCGCCACGAACTCGGCCGGACCGGTGAGGAGCACGACA
>JAFASB010000306.1 GCA_019244985.1 Acidimicrobiia bacterium
ATGGCGGTGACGTCCCGGAAGGTCTGGCAGGCATAGAGCTTGGACATCGGCGCCAGCCGGGCGGTCGTCTTGTCGTTGTCCCGGGCCCACGCAGCCTCGTAGACGAGCGTCTCCGCGCCGTCGACGGTGGTGACGGCATCGGCCAGGTAGTGGGCGATGGCTTGGAAGGCGCCGAGGGGCTTGTCGAACTGGTGGCGGTCCTTGGCGTACTGGACGGTGATGTCGAGGGCATAGCGGGCGCCGCCGACGGCCTGGGCCGCCAGCAAGATGATCCCGTCGCGCATCACCTCGTCCCATACCTGCCACCCCGTGGTCCCGACCAACTCACCGGGCGCGCCCGCGAAGTCGCCGCGGTACTGCGTGTCGTTGCTGATCGTCTGCTGCTGGGTGAGGGTGACACCGTCGCCCTTGGGGTCGACGAGGACGTAACCCACCTGGTCGTCGCCGGTACGCGCCAACACCAACAGCCGGTCGGCGGCGGATGCAAACTGCACGTGGCGCTTGGTGCCGGTGACTCGTCCGTCGCCGTCGACACGCACCTGCACACCCGCCGGACCGAAGCCGCGGTCGGGCTCGAGCCACGCAGGAGCGATGATCGCCTCCCCGCTGGTGACGCGCCCGAGCCAGTCGCTGCCGGCCTGGCGGAGGACACCGGCGCTCATCACCGCGCTGACGAAGTGTGGCGACGGGGCGATGGCACGCCCGAGCTCCTGGTACATGACGACGGCGTCCAGCATCGACAGCTCGTCGAGGTCGAGGAGACCGGTCTCACCCAACTGCAGCCAGAACTTCTCCGGATAGCCGAGGGGGTCGTTTTCGAGCTGGCGCACGACGTCGAGGCCGGCGTGCCGCGCGCACAAACCCCGCACGGTCTCCCGCAGGAGCTGCTGTTCTTCGGTCAGTTCGAGATCCACGTCTCTCCTAGGGCTTCCAGCGGTCGCCGCCGCGGGACCAGGGGTTGTCGTCATCGGACATGGGCAGCGCGACACGTGCCGAGCACGTCGTCTTCACCTCGTCGCCGACCTTGACCGTGACCTCGAGATCAGCCCAGCCGCAGCCGGCGTCGTCGACCTCGGTACCGGTCACTGCGCCGGTGAAGACCATGGTGTCGCCCGGGAAAACCGATCCCTTCATCCGGAAGCGCATCCGACCGAGGCGCCCCCGGGGCCCGGTCCAGTCGGTGACGTAGCGCTCGAACCACGCCGCCTGGTTGGGCGCGTTGATAAAGATGTCCTGGACGCCGTTGCGCTCGGTGGCGAAGTGGTAGTCGTGGTGCTGCGGACGCCAATCGCGGGTGGCCAGCGCACCCAACACGACAGTCGTGGCGTTCACGTCGTAGGACAGCGGGTCGAGCTCGAACCCTTCCTTCACGTCGCTGAGCAGCACGGGGCTCACCGGCGGTACCCGAAGCCGGTCCACGACTCGACGCCGACGAGGTCGCCGCGCTGGTTGCGATACTCGACGTCGATATCCCAGAAGCGTCCGGTCCCGAGCTTGGTCGTCTTCTCGTCGCTCACCGATCGCAGCACCTGGCGGGTCGACAGCACATCGCCGGGACGGACGGGCTCGTAAAACGTCAGCGAGTTGTCGCTCATCACCGCCTCGGGGAGCTCGAAGCGCTCCTTCATGTCGAAGTGCACCTGCAGCGGCAGGGCCTGCGTGGTCCGGCCAGGCGCCCAGTGGTGGGGACGGAACCAGGTCGACAGCATCGTCGGCGGCGCGATCGGCCCACCGGTGATCTCGTCGGCCACGGCGTCGTCCCAGAAGAGCGGGTTGCCGTTCTCGACGGAGGCTGCCGACGTCCAGATGTAGCCCCGCTCCACGGGGAAGTCGCCGGTCTCCTCGTACTGGACCTTGCCGATGAGCTCGGCGACGTCGGCGGGTAGCGGGCTCATGATCCGCTCCCCGCGAGCACGTAGCCGACCTGGCGGAACGTGCCGTGGTCCGGATGCTCGGCGTCGACGAACGCACCCCTCGCCGCGTACTGCGGGTCGTTGACCACCTCGGGCACCGCCAGCACCGGCGCCACGCACGTGTCGGCGGGACCCAGCTCGGCGACCCATTCGTCGCGAGGCCGGGTGCGGAACACCTTCTCCAGGTCGGCACGGATCGCGCCCTGCACCTCGTCGTCGGTCTGGTGCTCGACCCACTTCTCGAGGCCGACGGCGTTGCAGAGGTTGGCCCAGAAGCGAGGCTCGATGGCGGCAACCGTGAGCCACTGCGCGTCGGAGCAGCCGTAGACGCCGTAGCAGGCGTAGCGACCGGTCAGCATCCCGTGGCCGGGCGCAGGCATCGTGCCGACTGCCAGGTACTCGTCGACGGCCAGGGCCATCAGCGCCAGAACGCCGTCGGCGGCCGACACATCTAGATACGCGCCTTCGCCGGTCGAGGCTCGCCGGACCAAGGCGGCCAGGATCGCGATTACGGCGTGCATTCCGCCGCCCGCACTGTCGGCGACCGTCGCCCCGGGGATCGGTGGACGCATGTCCGGCCCGCGTCCCGAGACGTCGAGAAACCCTCCGATCGCCAGGTAGTTGAGGTCGTGACCGGCCCACTGCGATCGCAGTCCGTCCTGGCCGTACCCCGACGTCGAGCAGTAGACGATCGACGGCGTGCGGGCCCTGAGGTCGTCGTAGGCGATGCCGAGGCGGTCGACGACCCCCGGCCGGAAGCTCTCGATGACGACGTCAGCCGAGTCCACCAACGACATGAACTCCGACATGCCCTCATCGGACTTCAGGTCGATGCCCACCCGCGCCATGCCCCGGTGGGCGCTGTAGGCATAGAACGGCGGCTCGATCTGCAGCCCGGCCGGCGCCCCGACCTTGACCACGTGAGCGCCGTAGTCGGCCAGCCACCGCGACGCCCGCGCCGCCGGCCCAACGGTCGACAGGTCGAGAACGGTGATCCCGTCGAGAAGCCCCACTAGAAGTTCTTGGGGAGGCCGAGCTTGCGGCGGGCGATGATGTTCTTCTGCACCTCGGACGTGCCGCCGCCGATCGTGTCGATCACCGTGTAGCGGTAGGTCGACTCGGCCCGGCCCTCCAGCGGCGCTTCCTTCGTCTTCACCCGCAGCTGCGACCCGGGGCCGGCGATGTCCATCGACGCGTCGGCGAGCCGCTTCGACAGCTCGGTTGCGTAGAGCTTGTACTCAGACGCTTCGGTCGTCGGTGGAGCGCCGCCCTTCATCGACGCGGCAACGACGCGGAGCCCCAACACACGCGCCACCTCGCCCTGGGTGACCAGCTGGGCGATGCGCTGGCGGACGACGGGGTCGTCTCGAAGAGGCTCGTTGTCCACCGACGACGTGCGCACGTAGTCGCACAGGAGGTCGAGCCGCTGCTCGATCGGCGAGAACGTGAACATGGTGAAGCGCTCGAGGTCGAGGGCTTCGGAGATGTACTGAAACCCGCGGTTGACCTCGCCGACGACGTAGTCGTCCGACACCCACACGTCGTCGAAGAAGACGTCGTTGGTGCGCTCGTCGCCCATCGTCCAGATGCCGTTGATGGTGATCCCGGGATGGTCCAGCGGCACGAGGAACAACGTGATCCCCTGGTGCTTGGACTCGGGGTCGGTACGCGCCCCCACCCAGTACCACTCGGCGAAGTGGGCCGACGTCGTCCACGTCTTCTGCCCGTTGAGCCGCCACCCCTCGCCGTCACGCGTGGCCTTGAGCTTCATCGACGCCGCATCGGAGCCGGCGTCGGGCTCGCTGTAGCCGACGGCGAACTCGATCTCGTTGCGGAGGATCTTGGGCAGGAACTCCTTCTTCATCTTCTCGGAGCCGTGGCGCAGGATCGTCTTGCCGATGATGCCGACGCCCTTGCCGATCTGAGGTCCACCCCGGCCGGCGAGGCGGTCGTTCAGCAGGTACTCGTAGACGCCGTCGTCGTCCTGGCCGCCCCATTCCTTGGGCCAGGTGATGCCGAGCCAGCCACGCTCGCCCAGGCCGGCCATGAATTGGCGCCGCTTGGGCGTGTCGACGATCTGGGCCATGTTCTCCCGCGTGAGGTCGAACACCTCGGGGTCGTCGTGCTCGTCGAGATAGCGCTCGACCTCGTCGGCGAAGGCCACCTGCTGCGGAGAGAAGTCGAAGTCCATCGCCACTCCTGGGAGGGATTTCACATTTCAGCTGCAAATCTGACGGACCGTCAGCTTAGGCGGGCAACCCCTGAGGCTGCGAGATACTACGGAGGGTGTCCGTTGCAATCCTCTCCGTAGCGGCATACAGTTCGCATAGGGCAGCGAAGAGGGCGAATATGCCGACTACGGACTGGACGGGCTTCGCCAGCGAACCTGACTTTCGGCTCGTCTACCAACCGATCGTTCACCTCGAGAGCGGGGAGGTCGCGGGCGTCGAGGCCCTGTGTCGCTTCGCCGACGGCCGGTCTCCCGAGCACTGGTTCCAGGAGTGCGCCCACCTGGACCTGGCCGCGGCCCTCGACCTCGCCATCATCGAGCGGGCCCTCGCCGACCTCCCCCACCTCCCCGACGGCTACCTGTCGATCAACCTCTCGCCGTCGACGCTGCGCGACCCCCGCCTGGCCCACCAGCTGCGGGCGCCCGGGGTGCCGACCGAGCGCATCGTCGTGGAGGTCACGGAGCACGCGCGTGTCAACGACTACCTCGAGGCCCAACGGGTGCTCGGCGCCCTCCGCAAGGGCGGGATCCGGCTCGCGGTCGACGACGCCGGCAGCGGCTACGCCAGCCTGCGCCACATCCTCGAGCTCCGTCCCGACATCATCAAGATGGACCAGTCGATTACCCGTGACATCGATGCCGACCCCGCCCGGCGGGCGCTGGCCACCGCCCTCGTGATCTTCGCCGGCGAGGTCGGCGCATCACTGGTGGCCGAGGGAGTGGAGACCGACGAGGAGCTGCGGGCCCTGATGGAGGCCGGCATCTACCGAGGCCAGGGCTTCGCCATCTCGGCGGCGCAGAGCCTGCCACTGGCTCCACTCGCCTTCACGCCGCCGCGCACCGACAACGTGGTCTCGGTCGACCCCGAACCCACCCGGCCCGCATTCGTCGACTTCGACGCCACCGTTGCCGTGACTGCGCACGGTCTGCTCAGCGCCATGGGCGCCATCGAGATGGTGCTGAACCTGCTCCGCCAGCGCTATGGCGTGATCCCCGAGGAAGAGTTCCGGGCGCTGGTCGGGTCGGCCGAACGCCAGGCGCGCCTCGTCGGCGGCGTCCTGCGCGACCTCGTACGCGGGATGCCGACCGGCACGCTCGCCCTGCTGGACGAGCTCAGCGGGACGAGTACCTAGCCCTTCTCGGTTCCGACGATCGAGACAAACGAGACCATCTCGCCGGGATAGCCGCCCAGGTTGTGCGTCAGCGCCAGCTTGCGCTCGTTGCCGAGCGCCCGCTCGGGAGGCGCCTCGCCCCGCAGCTGCAGCCACGCTTCGAACATCATGCGGAGGCCGCTGGCGCCGATCGGGTGACCGAAGCTCTTGAGGCCGCCGTCGGGGTTGACCGGCAGCTCACCGCCGAGGTCGAACGTCCCCGCCAGCACTTCCTTCCACGCCGTGCCCCGCTCGGCGAACCCGAGATCCTCCATCAGGACCATCTCGGTGGGCGTGAAGCAGTCGTGCACCTCGGCCATCGCCAGCTCGTGGCGGGGATCGGTGACACCCGCCTGCCGGTAGGCGTCCTCGGCCGTCGCCGCCACCTCGGGGAACGTCGTGTAGTCGTACTCGGGGTCGCTGAGCCCGGCGCCGGTGCCGGCCACCAACGACAGCGCCTTCACGTACAGCGGCTTGTCGGTGTATTTGTGGGCGTCCTCGGCCCGCACGACGACCGCAGCAGCAGCACCGTCGGCGACACCCGCGCAGTCGAACACGCCGAGGCTGCCGGCCATCTTGGGCGCGCCACAGATGGTCTCGGTGCTGACTTCCTTGCGGAATTGCGCGCGCGGGTTGCGGGCGCCGTTGTAGTGGTTCTTGGCCGCGATGTGGGCGAGCACGTCGCGCAGCTCGCTCTCGGCGACGCCGTACTTCTTCGAGTACGCGGGGACGATCATGCTGTACATGGCGGCCGCCGTCAGCGTGCGGTCGGTGCCGTCGGTCGGCACCTTGCCGGCGCCGACTGCGCCCTGATAGCCGCTGTCCTTGACCTTCTCCACGCCGACGGCCATGGCGATGTCGTACGCACCCGACGACACCGCGTAGGCGGCGCCCCGCAGGGCCTCCGAGCCGGTGGCGCAGTAGTTCTCGACGTGGGTGACCGGCTTGCCCTCGACCTGCAGCGGGCGGGCCAGCGTGATGCCGCTGTTGCCCGACATGGCGGTACCCAGCCAGTAGGCGTCGATCGTGTTCTTGTCGACGCCGTTGCCGATCGAGGTGAACGCCTCGTTGGAGGCGTCGACCATGAGGTCGTCGGCGCCCTTGTCGAAGCGCTCGCCGAACTTGGTGCACCCCATGCCGACGATGGCGACCTGGTCCTTGATCCCCTTGCTAGCCATTGCTGCTCCTCAGTACGGGTCGGGCCTTCCAGAAATAGTTGTGGATGCCGTCGGCGGTGAACAGCCGCCGGAACGTCATCTCCACGCGATCGCCCATGGAGAGCTCCTCGACGGTGGCGTCGGTGAGCTCGATCGGCAGGCGCCCACCACCGTCGAAGTCGACGACGGCGAACACGATCGGCGGGCTCGGTGAGTACGCGATGCGGTCGACGGTGAAGGTGGCAATCGTTCCCTCTACGTCGGCCATCGGTACGTCACCGGTCGAGTTCGGCAGCGGCGGCAGCTGCGGTTCCCCGGTCTCGGGGCTGCGCCCGCCGACGAACCCGAACTTCCAGTCCTCGTGTCGACCCGCCGACGAAGCCGAGACCCTGGCGGGCTCGGGACGCCGAGGCGGTTCGACGGTGAGCGTTCCCCTCCAGGAGAGGAACTTGCCGTAGGGAACCTCCTTGCCGGCGGCGACCTGATCGTCGACGGTGCGGGCCGACTGCCACGACGTGATGGCGTCGGTGGTGCGGAACAGCAGGACGTCGGCGCCGTCGGCGAGCACGACCAGGGCTATGACCTTGCCGGCCTCGCTCGTCTCGAGTGCTCTCGTCAGGAGCACCAGCGGCTGCGCAGCGCCGGGATTGCCGATCGTCGACGAGAGGTCGTCGGCCTGGGCCTCCTTGCCGACACCGAGACGGGCCTTGAGCGAGCGCACGGCCCGGGCGTGCAGGCCGCTGACGATCAGGGTGTCGACGTCGTCCGCCTCGATGCCCGCCGCCTTCAGCGCTTCGCGCCATGCCTGGTCGCCGAGGGGCAGGTACTTGGTCTCGCCGAACCGCTCCTCCCACTGCTTGGACCGGGCGTCGCCCGGCGTGCGCCACCGTTCGACGAATTCCTCGGTCGCGCTCCGCGCGCCGATCAGCTCGGCGATCACGTTGTCGCCGTCGCCCACGATCGCCGCCGCCGCCGCGTCGCCGCCGCTGGCCTCGTCCCCGCTACCCGGCAGACCCGTGCGGAGGTCGGACGTCACGACGAGCGTGGTGCCCGAGGACTTGACCGCGGTCAGCAGGGCGCCGACAGCCGAGCGGACCGCTCCGACCATGTCGAAAGCGGGGACGTCGTGGTCGAGGCGCAGGGCGGCGTGCACCGCGGTGGCGTTGGTCTTGTCCAGATAGGACGGCGCCACCGTCGAGAACCACAGGGCGTCGGGCCGAACCCCAGTTGGCGCCGACCGCAGCGCGATTCGCGCCGCCTCGACGCCCATGGTCGTGGTGTCCTCGTCGTAGGACGCCACGCTGCGGGTTCCGCGCCCGCCTCCGCTCCCGACGAAGCCGGTGATTGCGCTGCGGTCGAGCCGGGCCCGGGGGATGTAGCCGGCAGCGCTGACAATGCCTCTCATATGACAGGGCCTCTCATGGTTTCCTTCCTGTGACCGTGTGATGGAGAATGCGAGCCGTCGTCTCGACCAGGTCGACACGGGTCACGCCCCGCGGTTCGAGGTCGAAGTGGTAAGACGCCATGCGCTCGAGCATGGAGACCATGGCGGCCGCTGCCGAGTAAGGCGTGATGTCGGGCGACACCCGCCCGGCGCGCTGGTTGTCAGCGACGCAGCGGGCGATGCGATCGGTGACCTGACCGAGCGTGCGGTTGCGGACGTCGCGGAAGCGGTCGTCGCCCTCGTCTGCG
>JAFASB010000324.1 GCA_019244985.1 Acidimicrobiia bacterium
GCGCTCGAGCAGCGCCTCGTGACCCTCCACTACGACCCGGGCGCGGTCGACGGCGTCTTCGATTCGAGCACCGCGTTCGCGGTCGTCGCCTTCCAGAAGGTGAACGGCATGGCGCGCACGAGCCGAGCCACCGACGACGTCCTCGCCGCCCTGCAGACCGCGAGCGATCCGGCGCCCCTGGTTCCCGGCGGCGGCGCCGGACGGGTCGAGGTCGACGTCGGCCGTCAGGTGCTCTTCCTCTATCAGGGCGACGCCCTGTGGCGGATTCTGCCGGTGTCGACCGGCTCGGGGCAGCGGTACTGCGTCGACGGCGATTGTGCCCGGGCTCTGACGCCCGCCGGTTCCTATCGAGTGTTCGAACGCGTGCGCGGCTGGCAGAAGAGCAGGCTCGGCGTCCTCTACAACCCGCTGTATTTCAACGGTGGCATCGCCATCCACGGCGAGCCAGCGGTGCCCTCCTATCCCGCCTCACACGGATGCGTGCGCATCCCGATGTTCGAGGCCGAGTGGTTCCCGTCCAAGGTCCCGAACGGCACGCCGGTCTACGTAAAGAACGGTCCGTCGGCGCCGGTGCCGTTCAACGAGCCGGCACCCGACGGCACGCCCCCCGCCCAGCCGCCGGCCACTACTCCCCCGCCGCCGTCATCGACGACGACCTCGACGTCGTCGACAACCACGACCACGCGGCCCGGGATTCTCTAGCTCAGAGGAGCGGATCGGCGAAGGGGTCGGCGGCCGCGTCTCGTGACGGCGCCGGCGCCACCTCGCCTTCGTCATCGTCGTCGTAGCCCGCGTACCCGGTGCGTTCGAGCTCCTCGGCCATCTCCGGGCCTCCGGTGGCGACGATGCGACCCATGCGCAGTACCGACACGACATCAGGCTCGAGCTCGCGAAGGACCCGGCTGTAGTGGGTGATGACGAGCACCCCGAGGTTGTTCTCCTTCGTCTCGTCCTCGATCCGCCGGCTGACGGCCCGCAGGGCGTCGATGTCGAGGCCGGAGTCGATCTCGTCGAGCAAGGCGATCTTCGGACGCAGGACGCCGAGCTGCACGGTTTCGTTGCGCTTCTTCTCACCGCCAGAGAAGTCGACGTTGAGAGGGCGGTCGAGAAAGCGAGCCTCGAGCCCGACGCGTGCAGCCTCATTGGCCAGCCGCTCGTGGACCTGGTCGACGTTGCCGTCGTCCCTCGCGCGGACGGCTTCGACCAGCGCGTCCTCGAGCGGGACGCCCGGCACTTCGGTCGGGTACTGGAGAGCGAGAAACAGCCCGGCCTGGGCCCGCCTCCACGTCGGCAGGTCGAGGAGCTCGGTTTCGTCGAGCGTGACGCTGCCGCCGAGGACGTCATAGCCGGGCTTGCCCATGATCACGTGGGCGAACGTCGACTTCCCCGAGCCGTTCGGTCCCATGACGGCGTGGACCTGTCCGCTCTCGACCCGGAGGTCGATGCCGCGGAGGATCTCCTGACCCCCGACGGCGGCGCGCAGACCCGAGACGACGAGCTCGCTCATGTCAGCGCACCTCCACCACGATGTCGCCGTCGTCGACGCGCGCCTCGTAGACGGCGACGGGCTTCGTCGCCGGGAGCGACTGGGGTTCCCCGTTCTCGAGGGAGAACGTGCTGCCGTGCTTCCAGCACTCGATCTCCCGCTCGTCCTGCCAGACCTCGCCGTCGCTGAGCGAGTAGTCCTCGTGGCTGCAGCGGTCGTTGATGGCGTAGACGTCGTCGCCGATGCGAACCACGCACACCCGGGTGCGGCCGACCTCGAAGCTTCGGGCTGTGCCCGGCTCGAGGTCGTCCAGCTTGGCGACGCGCACGGTCGTCGCCATCACGCCTCGCCTCCCAAACGGGCTGCGAGCCGCTCACGGAGCCGCGCCGCGAGTGTCGGCGACGGCAGGCGCTGGAGCACCTCGTCGAAGAATCCCAACACGATCAGCCGCTCCGCCACCTCGGGCGGCACGCCGCGGCTCTCGAGGTAGTACCGCTGCTCCTCGTCGATCGGTCCCACCGCCGAGGCGTGGCTGCAACGGACGTCGTTCGTCTCGATCTCGAGGTTCGGTACCGACTCGGCCCCCGCACCCTCTGACAGCACCAGGTTGCGGTTGGTCTGGAAGGCGTTGGTGCCAGACGCGTCCTTGCGCACGCGGATCAGGCCGGAGTACACGCCCTTCGCGGTGTCGGCGACCGCTCCCTTGAAGAGGAGGTCGCTGGTCGTCTGCGGCGCAGAGTGGTCCTGGAGGGTGCGGAAGTCGTGCATGGTCGCCGCCGACCCGAAGTACACGGCCATCAGCCGGCTGCTTCCGCCGCGGCCCTCGAGACGGGCGTCGGTCCGGAGCCGGGCGTAGTCGCCGCCCAAAGCGACGGCCGTCGATGTCAGCTCTGCGTCCCGGCCGACGCGGGAGGCCTGGTACGCCGTCTGCCAGACGCGCGGTCCCAGTTCCTGGACGTTGGCGTAGCGCAGACGGGCGGCGTCGCCCACGTCGAGCTCGACGACGGGATCGACAAAAGCGGCGACGTCGGCCGACTGGTATCGCTCGACGACGGTCGCCTCGGCATTGGCACCGAGGACGACGACGGTGCGCGGGAACACGGCGGCACCGTCGTGGTCGATCCAGTGGACGACGACGATGGGTGCGTCGACAGTTACGCCCGCAGGCACGCGTACCAGCACGCCACCGGCGACGAACGCCGTGGCGAGGTCGGTGAAGGGGTCGGTCCCCGGAGCCGCGACCGACCCCAGCAGGTCGTCGCCGTCGGGTGCCGCCAAGAGGTCACCGAGCTCGACGCCCCGCTCCGCCAGGTCGGGATCGAGGCCGGCGTGAGCCACGCGGCCGTTGCGGGTCACGATCAGACCCGAGTGGGCACCGACGGCTTCAACCGACGACCGCACATCCTCGGGGATGCCGGTCTCCCCGCCGCCGTCGCCGTCGCCGGTGACCGGCGAGTAGGCATCGAGGTCGAGCTCGGAGATGCGGCTGTAACGCCAGATCTCCTCCTGCTCGGTCGGAAGGCCGGTGTCGTCGAAGCGCTCCAACGCCGCGGCGCGCCGCCCTGCGAGCCAATCGGGGCCCTGCAGCTCGGCGGCGGTGTCGTGTGTGAAGGAGCTCATCTCGCGAAAGAGGGGCCGCAATCGGCCCCTGTGGAGATCCTACCGACAGAGGGCGTCGTACACGTCGGCCAGGGTGTCGAACGGCACGTGGTCGACGTCGCTGAGCTCGCACCACTCGGCCAGCAGTCCCTTGGCGAACAGCACGTCGGTCAGGAGGGCGGCCTTGCGGTCACTGATGCCGTCGCCGACGAAAACGGTCGTGCGTCCCCGCCGCCGGGCATCTTTGATCGGCGCCTGCTTGCACGTTCCGCAACTCGAACACGGGCAACAGCGGTCGAGATTCGGAAACTCCAGGGTGCCGGTCGCCCAGTCGACAGCGTTGGTGAGCACGGGCACGCCCAGGCGGTTCGCCACCTCCTCGGCGTAGAAGCCGAAGCCGTCGGAGACGACGGTGACTTCTGCGCCGGCGGCGCGGAGACCGTCGACCAGATGCTCGGCGTCTGGGTCGACCTCGACGTCGCGCACAGCAGCACGCAACGTCGCCTCGTCGTGCGGGAGCAGCTCCCATTCACGCGACAGGCACTCCCGGCTGCCGATGGCACCCGCGCCGTAGAGCTCGTCCACCGCGACCCAGCCGTCGTCGTCGCTCAGCCGTTCGAGGAGTTGCACGCCGCTGTCGACGATCGTCATCGTCCCGTCGAAGTCGAGGAACACCGACGTCGAGGCCAGATCCACGGTGCAAGACCTACCATCCCGACATGGCGCCAACCTCCGAAGTCCTCACCCTCGAGCGCGACGGCAACGTCGCGACGCTCTGGCTCGACAGCCCCGAACGGCGCAATGCCATGGGGCCCGACCTGTGGGCCGATCTTCCCAAGATGATGGACGAGGTGTCCGACGACGACGATGTTCGCGCCGTCGTTATCGCCGCCAAGGGCCCGGCATTCACCGTCGGCCTCGACCTCAAGACGATGGGAAGCGCGGTGGCCGGCGAGGGCGGCGGTGCCACGTCGGAGGCGGCCCGGCGCAAGGCCGCCCTCCGCGGCATCAAGCGGCTCCAGGGCTCGATCAACGCCATCGCCGACTGTCCCAAGCCGGTGATCGCCGCCGTCCACGGGTACTGCATCGGCGGCGGCATCGACCTGATCTGCGCGTGCGACATCCGGCTGGCGTCGGCCGAAGCGACGTTCTCGGTTCGTGAGACCAAGATCGCCATCGTCGCCGACCTGGGCACGCTCCAGCGCCTCCCCGGCATCGTCGCCAAGGGCCACGTCGCCGAGCTCGCCTACACGGGCAAGGACATCAGCGCCGACCGGGCGGCCGAGATCGGCCTGGTCAACCAGGTCCTCCCCGACGCCGAGGCCTGCCTGAAGGCGGCCCACGAGATGGCCGGCGAGATCGCCGCGAACTCGCCGCTGGCCGTGCAGGGCACCAAGGCGGTCCTGCGGGCGAGCGAGGGACGGACCGTCGAGGAGGGCCTGGACTACGTGGGCGTGTGGAACGCGGCCTTTCTCGCCTCCAATGACCTGACCGAGGCGTTCACCGCCTTCCTCGAGAAGCGGCCCCCGAACTTTACGGGCGAGTAACAAAGGGCAGACGCAACAGGAATTGCCACAAATCTCTCAGCCACGCCCCGTGACCAGCCGATACGTACTAGGTGCTGGGGCGCATCGCCGAGCGGACGAGATCTGCAGTCGTCAATTTCCTCCCTCGAGGGGGCTCGCTCCCCTATGAGGAGTGGAAGGGGCGCCACCGCGTCATCGTCATCATCCTCTGGGCCCACGCTCTCGGGCTGACGCTCTTCGGGGTGGCCCGCGGCTACACCCTGGTCCACACGCTCGGTGACACCACGCTCGTCGCAGCCGCCGCTCTCTTCGCGTCGTGGACGCGACTGGGACGCAAATGGCAGTCGAGCGTCGCCGCTTTCGGTCTCGTCGTCGCGTCGGGCGTGCTCGTGCACCTGTCCGGCGGCGTCGTCGAGGCCCACTTCCACTACTTCGTCGTGGTCGTCATCCTCAGCCTCTACGAGGACTGGGTGCCGTTCCTCGTCGCCATTGGGTTCGTCGTCGTCGAGCACGGCCTCTTCGGCGCCATCGACCCGCACGCCGTCTACAACCACCAGTCGGCGGTCAACAACCCCTGGACGTGGGCGCTCATCCACGGCGGGTTCGTGCTGGCCGAGAGCTTGGCGTGCCTCGTGGCCTGGCGGAAGAACGAGGACGCGCGGCTCGACCTGCAGCGGTCGCTGAAGAACCTCTCCGAGAGCGAGGAGCGGTTCCGCAGCCTGGTGCAGAACGCGTCCGACATCGCCATCGTCTGCGACGCCGACGCGTGCATCAAGTACGTGAGCCCGTCGATCAAGAA
>JAFASB010000401.1 GCA_019244985.1 Acidimicrobiia bacterium
CCGTTCGACGTCCCGCCCGGGCCCCAGGAGAACCCGCTCAGCGAGGGTGCGGTGCGCCGGCGCGAGGTCTTCCCCTCCCGGGACGCCGCCTACGAGAACTTCGCGTGCAAGGCGCCGTTTTCAGCCCTCGATCCGGCCGCCCTGCGCTGCTACGTCGAGCATGGGTTCGCCGACACCGGCGACGGCCAGGTCCGGCTCAAGTGCCGGCCGGCGGACGAGTCGCAGGTGTACCGGATGGGGTCGGCCCACGGGGCGTTCGCGCGGTTCGGCGAGGTCCAGTGCCCCGTCGTCATCGCCTGCGGCTCCGAGACCAACGCCTTCGGCCCCCAGCTCATCGAGCTGCAGGCCGAACGCCTGCCCCACGCCCGCACCGAGGTCTTCGAGGGCCTAGGCCACTTCGGCCCGTTGGAGGACCCCGCGACGGTCGCCGCTGCCGTCCGGAGCGCCTTCACCGAACCCCGCTGATCGGCGGCCGAACCATCACGCGTTCTTGTCACACCCCCTGGTTACAGTCGGACCGATGGCTCTGCCGCTGCCCACATCGCTCACCCCTTCGAAGGTGGCGTCGTTCAAGGACTGCGCGCTGGCATTCCGGTTCTCGGCCATCGACCGGCTGCCCGAGCCGCCGCAGCCGTACACCACCAAGGGCACGCTGGTGCACCGGGCCCTCGAGCTGCTGTTCTGCGTCGAGCCTCCCGAGCAGCGCACGATTCCGGTCGCCCTCCGGTGTCTCCAGCGAGCGCAAGAGGAGCTGCGCGTTCACCCCGAGTACACCGGGCTCGGCCTGACGCCCGACGAAGAGGCCACCTTCTACTCCGAGGCCGAGGCGCTGCTGCGCAACTACTTCCTCCTGGAGGACCCTCGGACGGTGCACCCCATCGGGCTGGAGCTCAAGCTCGAGGTCGAGCTCGGTTCCCTTCGGCTGCGGGGCATCATCGACCGCCTCGAGCTCGACGCCGGGAAGCTGGTGGTCACCGACTTCAAGACCGGGAAGGCACCACGGGAGCGGTACGAACAGGGCCGCCTCGGCGGCGTCCACTTCTACGCCTTCCTCTGCGAGCGCCTGTTCGGGCGCCGCCCCGACCGCATCCAGCTCCTCTATCTCCAGGAGCCGGTCGCCATCATCGCCGAGCCGTCCGAGCAGTCGATCAAGGGGCTCGAGCAGCGGGCGACGGCGATCTGGCAGGCCGTCGAGCGCGCCTGCGAGACCGAGAACTTCAAGCCCCGGCCGTCTGGCCTGTGTGAGTGGTGCTCGTTCCGTTCGTACTGCCCGGCGTGGGGCGGCGACCCCGCGCAGGCCAAAGAACTGCTGCCACTCGTCCCGGCCTAACTACCGTTTGAGGGTGCCGTTGGTACCCGAAGGACTCCGCGCCCGCATCGCTCGCTTCGACGACCGCGTCGACAGTGCCTTTGACAACGTGCGCGGCAACCCCGTCTCCGACCGCATCTTCTACGGCGCGTCCGAGCTCGGCGACTTCAGCCTGGTGTGGTTCATCCTCGGCGCCCTGCGCGGCCTTCGCTCCGAACGCGACTGGCACGCGGCGGTCCGCGTCGGGGTCGGTCTCGGGGTCGAGTCGGCGCTGGTCAACGGCGTCATCAAGTCGTTCTTCCGGCGGCGACGGCCACGAACGGAGGGGTGGGTCCCCACCCGCCGCCTCCGGCGGCCGCGCACGAGCAGCTTTCCGAGCGGGCACGCCACGTCGGCCTTCAGCGCCGCCGCCCTGCTCAGCGAGGACGACGCCCTGTGGCCCCTGTACTACGCCGTCGCCGTCGTCGTCGCCAGCAGCAGGGTGTACGTGAAGATGCACTACGCCTCCGACGTCCTGGCCGGTGCGGCCCTCGGCGCTCTGATGGGGCGAGCGGCTCGGTCCCTGTTTCCCCTCGCCCCGGCGCCAAGCGTGACCGCCGTTTCGGAATCGGAGGTCCCGGGGAGGGGTTGATGCAGTCGTGACTACCTCTTTTGCAGTGACGTGGGACTACCGGTGCCCCTTCGCCCGCAACGCCAGCGAGCACATTCTGACCGCGCTCGAAGGTGGTGCCGACTGGGACGTGACGTGGGTGCCGTTCTCGCTCAACCAGGCCCACGTCGAGGAGGGTGACGTCGACGTCTGGGACGACCCGTCGAAGGCGTCCGCCCTGCTGGCCATGCAGGCCGGCATCGTCGTACGTGACCGGTTCCCCGAAGTGTTTCTCGCCGTCCAGCGGGCGCTGTTCGCGGCCCGCCACGACCAGGGTCGTGACATCCGCGAGGAAGAAGTCGTCCGCGCCGTGCTCACGGAGAACGGGGCCGATGCCGAGGCCGTGTTCGCCGAGATCGCGGGCGGTCAGCCCCTGAAGATCTTCCGTACCGAACACGAGCGGGCGGTGGCTGACCACCAGGTGTTCGGCGTCCCGACGTTCATCGCCGGTGACCAGGCCGTGTTCGTCCGGGTGATGCACCGCCCGGGCGACGACGCCGAGGGCGCCCGAACCACGATCGAGCGCGTCCTCGATCTGCTCACGACGTGGCCCGAGCTCAACGAGTTCAAGCACACGTCGATCCCGCGCTGATTGCGACGGCGCGTTAGCGTCGAGGGCATGGCGGAGGCGGAGCGTCCCCTGCGCTTCGAGCGCCGCATGAGCGATGCCGAAGCGCTCATGTGGACGATCGAGAAGGATCCTGCCCTTCGATCGTCGTTCCTCCAGCTCACACTCCTCGATAGCGCGCCCGACTTCGAGCGCTTCCGGCGCCGCATGGAGCGGGCGGTCAAGGTGCTGCCCCGGTTGGGTCAGCGGGTCGTCCCGCCGCCGTTCCGGTTCGCGCCTCCTGAGTGGGCCGACGACCCGTCGTTCGACCTCGATTTCCACGTCCGGCGCGTCGCCGTCCCTCCACCGGGCACCGAACGCCAGCTCCTCGACCTGGCCGCCCTGATCTACGAGGACGCCTTCGACCGGGCCCGGCCGCTGTGGCAACTCACGATCGTCGAGGGCCTGGAGGGCGGACGCGCCGCCCTGCTGGCCAAGATGCACCATACGATCACCGACGGGGTCGGCGGGGTGCGTCTGTCGATGCAGTTCCTCGACCTGGCGCCCGACGCCCCCGACCCCGGGCCCGTCGAGGAATCGTCGGACGCGCCCGAGCGCAGCGTCTATGACGTGGTTTCCGACGCCGTCGGGCACAACCTCCGCCGCCAGCTCGGCGTCGTGCAGCGCGGCGCGGCCGGCTCGGCCAGTCTCGTCACCCACCCCGCCCGCGTGGGTCGGCTCGTCAGCGACACCGTCGACACCGCGGCATCACTGTGGCGCCAGCTGGCCGTCGTGCAGCCGTCACGGTCGCCGCTCTGGACCGGGCGACGTTCGTTGTCCCGCCGCTTCGAGACCCTCACGGTCAACCTCGACGAGGTGAAGCGGGCGAGCAAAGGCCTGGGCGGCACGGTCAACGACCTGTTCGTCGCCGCGGTCGCGGGCGGAGCCGCCGCCTATCACCGAGCGAAGGGGAGCGACGTCGACGACCTGCGCGTCACGATCCCGGTGAACGTGCGCGACGACAAGTCCGCCGGCGGGAACGCCTTCAGCCCGGCCCGCCTGCTGATTCCCGCCGGCGCCGAGGATCCCGCCGCCCGCTTCGCTGCCATTCACGAGCGTCTCGGCGTGGCGAAGAACGAGCGGGCGCTCGGGCTGTTCGGTTCGCTGGCCGGCGTGATGAACGGGCTGCCGACGTCGGTGCTGACGCGCGTGGCCCGCCAGCAGGCCGAGACCGTCGACTTCGCGGCGTCGAACGTGCGAGCCGCCGACTTCGACCTCTACATCGCCGGCGCCCACATCGAGGCCAACCACCCGATGGGGCCCACCGCAGGCACGGCATTCAACGCGACCGTGATGTCCTACATGAACCGCTTCGACGTCGGGCTCAACATCGACACGGCGGCCATCGACGACCCCGAGCTCCTCCGCACGTCCATCGAGGACTCGTTCGCCGAACTGCTGAAGGCCGGCTCTCCCTAGTCGCCGGGCCGACGCCGCTTGTCGAGCGCCTGGGCGCAGCGAACGGCGGCCGCGCCGAGCAGTTCCTGATCGGCCTCGCTGAACTCTTGCGGTTCCTCGAATCCGATCACGAGCGTCCCGAGGACGCGGCCGTCGACGACGAGGGGCTCGATGGCGTAGGCCGCGTCCTGCACAACGGGCTGCTCGGTGAAGATCGGATACCGCGCGTCGCGGTCTTCAGGCGACGTGATGAAGACCGGCTTTCCGGTGCGCACCGACTCGCTGGCAGGGAGTGGGGCGTCGACCCGGAAGCGCGTCCACACGGCGTTGACCTCCATGGAGTACCCGTGCTCGGCCACGATCTCGAGCTCGCGCTTGTCCGAGGTCAAGAGGCACAACGAACCGGTGTTGCCGCCCAGCAGCTGCACGGCGGCCCCGATCACATAGGCGGCAACGTCCTCCCAAGCATGCAGCCGCGCCAGCTCCCCCGAGAGGCGGCGGAGTAGCGCGTCCTCTTCCTCGTCGACGCTCACGGCACCAGCACGAGCTTGCCGGTCACGCGGCGCTCGATGAGGTCGGACATGGCGCCCGCGGCGCCGACCAGCGGGCGCTCGGTCGGGACCGGAGGGTGCAACTTCCCGGCGCCGACCATCAGCATCAAGTCGTCGAGTAGCGCCCGGTAGCCGGGCTGATCGCGGAACGTCCACGCCCCCCAGTCGACGCCGACGACGGTGCGGTTGTTGAGCAGGACCTGGTTGAGCGGCACCGACGGGATCGAGCCCGACGCGAACCCCACCACGCAGAAGCGCCCGTTCCAGCGGGTGGCGCGCAGGGCGGGCTCGGCGTGTTTGCCGCCCACCGCGTCCATCACGACGTCGACGCCGCCGCCAGACAGCTCCCGGGCGCGGGTCTTGAGGTCCTCGTCCTCGTAGGCGATGGTGGCCTCGGCACCCATGGCTTGGGCGGCCTCGAGCTTGTCGGGGCTCGAGGCGGCGGCGATCACATGCGCCCCGAGGGCGACGGCGACGTCGACGCAGGCCAGGCCGATACCGCCGCCGGCGCCCAGGACGAGCACCCACTCACCCGGCGCGACCGACGTGCGCTTGGTCAGCGTGAACAGCGCCGTGCTGTAGCTCTGGATGAGGGCCGCGGCCTGGGCGTAGCTCAGGGCCTGGGGAATGGCGATGAGCGACGCCGCGGGCACCGCCACCTCATCGGCGAACCCCCCGAAGCCGGTCATGGCGATCACCCGGTCGCCGGGCTTCACGCCCTTGACGGCGGCGCCGACGGCCGACACCTCACCGGCGATCTCGCTGCCGGGCACGAACGGCGTCGGGGGCTTGATCTGGTAGCGACCCTGGCAGATCAGGCCGTCGACGTAGTTCACCCCCGCGGCCCGTACCGCGACGATCGCCTCGTCAGGGCCCGGGGACAGCGACTGTCGATCCTCGATCTCGAGGTCGTCGAGCGGACCCAACTGTTGGCAGACGACGGCGCGCATCGACAGCGACTGTAGAGGCCCGCCGTCGCTCGGCCGTGCCTCGGCCGTTGCCGCTTAGTTGGCGGCTGCGGGCTCCGGCTCGAGCGAGGCGCCGGCGAGCAGCAGCCGCACATCGAGCAGGAGGTCGGACACCTCGGACGAAGTGAGCATGCCGCGCTCGTGCACGCGCTCCAGACTCTGGTCGATGACCGCCAGGGCCTCTGCGATCGCTTCGTTCTCGAGTGTGTCGCTCATCACCTTCTCCAACACCGTTGTCGGGAAACCTCTTCCGTCACCATCGTCACATTGAGGCCTGCCGTTAACAGCGATCTCACCCTACCCGACGGGTCTGACAGGTAACCGTCATCACGCCTACGGTTCGGCGCATGACGAACCGGTCCCTGCCTCTCGGCGTGACGTTCGCGTCATTGCAGGGTGCATTCGGCCCGAATGCCGCGATCGAGGTGGCGCGCACCGCCGCCGACCTGGGTTTTCGCTCGTTCTGGACCGCCGAGGTCACCGGCCCGGAGGCGTTCGCGCTCCTGGGCTCGGTGGCCGCCAACGTCCCCCAGCTCGACCTGGGAACAGGCGTCGTCGCCCTCCAGCTGCGGACGCCACCGCTGCTCGCCATGGCCGCCGCCACCCTGCAGGCGCTGGTCCCGGACCGGGACGTCCTCGTCGGCATCGGCATCTCGTCGCCGGTGGTCGCCGGGAGGTGGCACGGCGCCGAGTATGGCGACCGACCGCTGGCCCAGGTGCGGGAGTTCGTCACCCTGTTGCGAGCGTGCCTCTCGGGCGAGCCCGTCGACTTCGAGGGCGACTTCTACAAGGTCTCGAAGTTCCGCCTCGGCATCCGCACCGAGCGGACGCCCAAGGTCGTCATCGGCGCCCTCAACGAGGGCATGCTGCGCCTGGCGGGCGAGATCGCCGACGGCGTCCTCCTCAACTACCTGCCGGCGACGCACGTGCCCTGGTCGGTGGAGCAGGTCCGCAAGGGCGGCGACGCGCGTATCTACTGCTACGCGCATGTCGGTGTGACCGACCGGGACGCGTACCTCTCGCTGGCCCAGCGCGACCTGTTCAGCTACGCCACCGTCAACGCCTACGCCAACAACTTCACCCGTGCGGGCTACGGCGACGCCGTCACCCAGATCCGTGAGCGACACGCGGCGAGGACCGGCAGGGCGCGGTCGCCGCGGTCAGCGACCAGATGGTCGACGGCATCGACGTCATGGGTGACGCCGAGCTGGTCGGGACGATGGTGAAGGCCTACGCGGACGCTGGGGTCGACGAGCCGATCGTGTTCGCACTGCCGTTCGGGGACGATCCGATGGCGATCGTCGACGCCACCCTGAAGGCGGTCGCCGCCGCGTTCTAGGGTCTGGCGCGATGGAGCTCAACGACAAGCACGTCGTCGTCACCGGCGGCGGAAACGGCATCGGCCGGGCGATGTGTCGCAAGTTCGCGGCCGAGGGGGCGCGTGCGATCGTCGTCGCCGACCTCGACGGCGACGGAGCGTCCGCGGTGGCCGCGGAGATCGGCGGCACCGCAGTGCGCCTCAACGTGTCCGTCGAAGAGGAGGTGCAACGCCTCGTCGAGGGCGCCATCGAAGCCAACGGCCCCATCGACCTCTTCTGCGCAAACGCGGGGATCATCACGCCCGGAGGGCTCGACGACTCCAACGAGACGTGGCAGCGGATCCTGGGCATCAACCTGATGGCCCACGTGTACGCGGCGCGAGCGCTCATCCCCCACTGGGTGGCGCGCGGCGAGGGCTACCTGCTCCACACCGCGTCGGCGGCGGGACTCCTCACCGGCATTGGCCAGCTGCCGTACTCGGTGACTAAGCACGCCGTGGTGTCAGTCGCCGAGTGGCTCTCGATCACGTACGGGAACCAGGGCGTGAAGGTGTCCTGCCTGTGTCCGCAAGGCGTCCGCACCAACATGCTGATGGCCGGCGGCGAGGACGCCTCGAACTTTCTCTTGCCGGGCTCCAAGGCGCCCGAGGAGGTCGCCGACGTCGTGGTCGAAGGATTGCGCGACGAACGTTTCCTGATCCTCCCCCACCCCGAGGTCGCCGAGTTCTTCCGCCGCAAGGCCGACGACTACGACCGCTGGCTCAAGGGCATGCGCCGCTGGCAGGCGCAGATCGACGAGCTGCGCGGCTGAGGCGCCTCAGACGGGGGGCGGCAGAAACGGCACGGGGTCCTCGGGCGTGCCGTTGACGCGAACCTCGAAGTGGAGGTGGGGCCCGGTCGCCATCCCGGTCATGCCGACCGCGCCGATCTGCTGACCCTGCTGGACCGTCTGGCCCATGGCCACGTCGACCCGCGACAGGTGGGCGTACAGGGTGGCGATCCCACCGCCGTGGTCCACGAGCACGATGTTCCCGTAGCCGGCGTACCCCGCGGGTGCCATGCCGGCCAACAGGACCGTCCCGGCGCCAGCCGCCTTCACCGCATCGCCGGTCGAGGCCTTGAGGTCGACCCCAGGGTGGTGGCGACTGCCGCCGAAGGGGCTGGTGACGGTACTGGGCCCCGGCCACGTGAGCGCCGGACTGGCACTGCTCGCCGGCGCGTTCGCATACGACACGTCCTGTGCCGCAGCCGGGAGGGTCGCGGCGGCCGCGATCGTGGGCTCCTGGTTCAGCGGCAGCTCGTGGCCCGAACCGGCCGGGATGGTCCGGAGCATCGCCAGGCCGGCCATCGCGAGGGTCGCCGCGAGCGCGCGCGAAGAGAAACGGGTACGCATGGGGAAGTGCTCACCGTAGCAAGCACTCGCTCGCGAGCGGTGGATTCGTCCGTTTTAGGGGTGCGACCTGGGCTTATTGAGGGGCGAGGTCCAGGACGGCCTGGCGGGGGTCGCCCATCGGTAAGACGGCCAGGGCGGGGGTGG
>JAFASB010000470.1 GCA_019244985.1 Acidimicrobiia bacterium
GCCGCTGCGCGCTCAGCGGCCCCGGGCGAGCTTCGAGACGTGGTCGTGGTTCTTCATGCGCATCTCGGGCCTGGTGCTGTTGTTCCTTGCCCTCATCCACTTCGCCATCACCCACATCCTCCACGACGTCGTCGACACCAACTACAACTTCGTCGCCCACCGCTGGCACAACCTGGGCTGGCGCATCTTCGACTGGTCGCTGCTGGCCCTCGCCCTGGCCCACGGCCTCAACGGCCTACGCCTGATCATCGACGACTACGTCCGCGCCCCGGGCAAGCGGGCCGCCACCAAGGCCACGCTCTACACCCTGACCGGCGTCCTCTTCGCATACGGGACGATGGTCATCTTCACGTTCCCCCGCGTCTGATCGACGCCGTTCCGCCGGTACGGTGACCGGCGATGCGCGCACCGGCATCGCGGATGGCTCTGGTCGGTCTCGTCGTCGCTCTCTTTGCAGCCGGGCTGGCCGCCGTGGTCATCCGCGCCGGGGAAGGCGGGGGCGGGAAGCTGACGCGCGCCTCGGCCACCACGTCGAGTTCGGTCACGACCACCATCGCCCCGGCACCGTCGACCACGGCGGCCGGGCCGACCACCACCGCCGCCATCCCGCCGGCGCTGGCGGCGACGTTCTCCCAGATAGAGGCCCAGGTCGCCCAGATCCGCGGCCTGCAGTGGACGGCGCCGCTCGACATTGCGGTGGCCCCCGACGCCGACTTCGTCCGTCAGCTCGACGCCGTCAACCAGCGCGACCTCCATCCCGACCGCCTCGCGGGCGACGGCGAGACGTTGAAGGTGCTGAAGCTGATCCCCTCCGGCACCGACTACGTCAAGACCTACATGAGCCTGCTGGGCGGCGCCGTCCTCGGCTTCTACGACCCCAAGACCAAGAAGCTGTTGGTCCGCGCCAACGGCACGACGCTCACGCCGTATGAGCGCATCACCGTCGCCCACGAGATGCTGCACGCCCTCACCGACCAGCACTTCCAGTTCGGGCCCGCGACCTACACCCTCGACGTCCAGGACAAGGAGGAGCAGGGCAGCGGCTACTCGGCGCTGCTCGAGGGCGACGCTCGGCTCATGGAGGCCAACTGGTCGAGCAAGTTCCTCGGCCAGAGCGAGCGCAACCAGGCGGCCGCCGAGGCCAACAACTCGGCCGGGTTGATCCCGAAGGTGCCGCAGTTCCTCCTCGACTCCCTTTACTTCCCGTACACGACCGGCAAGGACTTCGTGGTCTCCCGCTGGCGCGCCGGCGGCTACGACGCCGTCAATGCCGCGTACATGCGGCCGCCCGACTCGACGCAGGTGATCATCCACCCCGACCTCTACAACGCGGGCAAGACATGGACCGCGCCCGCCCTGCCTGATGTCGCCGGCGCCACCGGCTGCGCGGCGCTGCGCACCAACACCCTCGGCGAGTTCGACATGACCGAGCTCCTCCAGGAACACCTCGACCCCTCCGCGGCTGCCGACGCCGCCCAAGGCTGGAACGGCGACACCTTCGCCACCGTCCGCTGCGGTTCGGCCCGCGGCTTCGTCGACCGGTGGACGGCGCCCGACGCCGGGTCAGCCGGCAAGCTCGCCTCCGCTCTGTCCCAGTGGGCGGGCGACTGGTCCGGTGGCCACAGCGCTCCCGCGGCCGACGGCCGCTTCTCCGGCCCTTCGGGGGCCGGCCGCATCGTCGTCAAGGGCGCCCAGGTCGACCTCGTCCTCGCCGACGATCAGCCGACCGCCGACAAGGTCAGCTCTGCAGTCGGGGACTGACCGAGCTATGGGGGACTAGGAGGTCGGGTTCTCCCGGGACTTGTCGACGGCTTCGAGGCGCTGCAGCACCAGGGCGTCGTCCGCGCTGGACTCGGGGCCGTAGTTCAGGACCAGCGTGCCCTGGCAGTCGCAGTTGGGGCACTTGAGTGCGGCGATCGCCAGCATGTCGTCGGGGTCGGACGCGCCCTCGGTTCGCGCCAGTGACACCAGCTCGAAGTCTTCGGCCGCGGCCTCGAAGTGGCAGCTGAAGCACACGATCCGGCCGTCGGGGCGCACGCCGAACTGCGACGTGAAACCGTCGGCCTCATACATGGCGAGAATCTCCGACAGAGACCGGGCATCCGAGGCGTAGGTCACGCGGCCCGGACGCTAGCGGCGGGTTCTTGGTCGAGCAGGTCGAGGACGGCCTTCTCGATGGCGCCCTGGGTCGCGACTTGGCCGAACGACGCGCCCTCCCCGAGCTTGCCGAGCGCCGCGGCGATGGTGACGCCGGCCTCGAAGTGGTCGACGATCCGCGGGTCGACGTAGGACGAACGCACGACCGCCGGCGTGTTGCCGAGGTAGTGGGAGACCTCCTTCATGGCTCGCACAATCGCCCGCTTGCGTGCGGTCTTCGACGACGACGCCGGCGCCGACACCGCCAGGGCGACGGCGGCCAGCACGGTTGCGTTCCACGTGCGGAAGTCCTTGGCCGTGAACTCGTCGCCGGCGATCTCCTTGATGAAGTCGTTGATGTCGTTCGACCTCACATCGCGCCACCGACCGTCGACCTTGTAGGCGAGCAGCTCGGAACCGCCGCCGCGGCGGCGCTTCAACTGGGAGACGACCTCGTGCACGGCCGGGTCGACGAGCGACTGGATGCGGCGCTTGCCGCTCTTGGCGACGAAGTCGAACTTGAGCTCGTCGCCGTCGATCGTCACGTGCGACTTCCGGATGGTCGCCAGCCCGTAGTGCTGGTGCTGCTCGGCGTAGCCCTCGGTGCCGATCCGGAAGAAGCCGAGATCCAAGAGCCGCACCGCGCAGGCCAGGACCCGGTCGCGGTCCATCGCAGGCCGGGCGAGGCGCTTGACGCATTCGCGCCGGACGCGCGGCAGCGACCGGCCGAACGCCAGCATGTGGTCGAACTTCTCTCGGTCGCGCCGCTCCCGCCAGACCGGGTGGTAGAGGTACTGGCGACGCCCGGCGGCGTCGGTGCCGACGGCCTGCAGATGGCCGTAGGAGTCGCTGCAGATCCACACGTCGGTCCACGCGGGCGGGATCGCGAGCGCCCGAAGACGCGCGACGACCTCGGCGTCGGTGACGCGTGCGCCGTTGACGTCGACGTAGGTGAACCCACGCCCGGCCTTCCGGCGTGAGTAACCCGGGTCGTTGCAGGTCACGCGGCGCAATCGGGGCATGCCGTAGGCGTTCCCGCAGGGGCGGGGAATCAATCACCAGGGCTGTGGGCGACCCGACCTCTGTACGATCCGCCGAGCCGACTGGCGAAGGGGTGGCGTGTCCGAAGGGGCCGGAGGACGGGAGACGACGGGCGACGTCGAGTGCCCCACCTGCCACGAGCGCGTCCCCTCATTGCCGTTCTGCGTGCGCTGCGGATCGCATCTGTTGCGGGCGGGCGGTGAGCCACACTCGCGTCGGGACCACTTCGCGGCGGCGCCCAGTGAGAGCGTCGGCTCCATACGCGTGATCTCCACGCTGTTTCCGCACCTGCCACGCGCCGACATGGAGGGCTTCCGTGTCGCACTCGCCCTCGGCACGGCGGTCGTGACGGCGCTGGGGCTTGCCGGGCTGTTTGGTGTGGGCGTCATCGCCGCGGCCGTCCTCGTGCCGCTGCTCTGTGCGCTCTACATGTACGACGTGGACCTCTACGAGGGCGAGCCTCTGCCCGTCTGGCTGTTCACGGCCCTGTCGGGGGGCGTGTTGGGTGCAGCCATGGGTGTGCTCATCAGGGCGATCGGGCCCGGGATCTCCATCGGTCCGGGAAGTGGGTTCGGCTCGCGCGTGCTCTTCTACGGGATCGTCGTCCCGTTGGCGGACGGTGTGCTCCTCCTCGTCGGGCCGCTCGTGCTCCTCCGTCACCGGCTGTTCAACGACGTCCTCGACGGCACCACGTTCGGGGTCACCTCAGGGGTCTGTCTCGTCGGTGCCCAGACCATCGTCCTGGCCGTGCCGCTGCTCGCCGGCGGCCTGCGACCGGCCGGCGCCGCGTCGGCGTGGGTCTACCGGCTGTTGGAACTGGGCGTCGCCCTTCCACTGATCGCCGCGGGCGCCGGCGGCGGAACGGCGGCCGCCCTTTGGCTCCGCTTCCGGTCACCCCGACGAGATGAGCGCCGCCTGCGGCGGTGGGCCCACCCGGTCGTGGCCGGAGGTCTGGGCGCCGCCGCGTTGGTCGGGGCGAGCCTCATCCAGCTGTACGTCCACGGATTGCTCGCTCTCGTGTGCCTGCTCGTCCTCGCAGCCGTCGCCCTCCTCCTGTTGCGGCTGCTCATCCACTTCGGGCTCCTGCAGGAAGCGTCCGAGATTCCGATCGGCCCCGACATCGTGTGCGCCAACTGCGGGCACCCCACTCCTCGCCACACCTTCTGTGGGTGGTGCGGGGTCGCCCTCCGCGCCCTCCCCAAGGGCCGCGTGTCGGGCGCCGACCGGCTGGACCAGCGCTCATGAGCGCGGCGACGGCAACGGCGCCCTACCCGTGGGCGAATTTTCAGCCTCCCGGAGACGCCCGCACCCGGCTGGGCGGGCGCCACCGCCTGGTTCGGTTCGGGATTCTCCTCGTCGTCATCATCTCCATCGCCGCCTCGGCGACGTCGAGCCTCACGCGCGGCAATGCGCCTCCGCCGTGCCGGCTGGACGCCCCATGCGCGGCGCCGCCGACCGGGCCGCGCAACTTGGTGGCGACGGTCTGGCGGAGCCGGGATCTCGGGTTCGAGTTCCAATACGACGGCGACGTCTTCGAGGTCGCGTCCCAGGACGGGCGGTCGGCCCGCCTGCGTCCGAAGGGCTCGAACTCCGGCGTCGAGCTGGTCGTCGGTGGCGTGCCCGCTGGCGAAGCCGACCCCGACAAGGCCTTGCGCGATCGGCTGTCGGAGCTGTCGGACCAGATCGTCGGATTGACGCCGGACCAGAATCCCGACACGACGATCGTGTCGCCGAGCGTCGGCTACGTGCGTGGTGTAGGCGGGTCCTACCGCGGCACCATCAACGTTCCGCAAGGTCCGTCGACCCCCGTCGTCATCGCGGCGATGGCCGCCGGCGACGCCCGCACGACTGCCGTGGTGTCCGTGGTCGTCCCCCTTCCCGCCAGTGGCAGCCCCGAACGCCTGGCCGAGCTCGTCGACGCTGCCCGACAAGAAGGCGACCTGGCACTGAAGACCTTCAGGTGGAGCGCGCCATCGTGAGGCGCGCGTCGACGCTGATCTCGGCGCTCGTGCTCGTGACCGCCGCTGCGTGCGGCGCCGCGCACCCCCAAGCGCGGCCGCTCCGCGCGGCCGCCTCGCCTGCGCCGACCCTTCCGGATCGCGTCCTCGGCCGCACGGCGCCCGACGAGATCATTCCCTTCGACGTGACGCTGAAGGCGCCGGACCAGACCCGGCTCGTCGCCTTCCTCACCAGCGTCCAGGATCCGCGTTCGCCGGACTATCGCCGGTTCCTCGACGCCCCCACGTTCGGCGCCCGCTTCGGGCCTTCCGACGCCGACCTGGCGCCGGTCGATACGTGGCTGCACAACGGGGGGATCTCGGTCGTCGATCGCTACCCGCAGCGCACGGCCCTGGCCGTCACAGGCCGGAGCGTCGACGTCGAACGACTGTTGCACGTCCGGATGCAGGACTTCTGGAGCGCCCGCGACAATCGCCGCTATCACGCGCCGCAGGGCACGCCCGAGGTTCCCGTCGACCTCAGGAGTGCCGTCGACGGCATCGTTGGACTCGACACGAGTGGGCTCGAGCACGACGCCCAGGTCCGGGCGCAGCGGGGGTTGAGGCCGGCGGACCTCGCGCAGGTCTACGACATCGGTCCGCTCCACGACGGCGGGATCGACGGGACAGGGCAGACGGTCGCCGTGATCTCCTACGACGCCATCAACGACTCGGACGTGACGGCGTGGGACCGGCTCACGGGTGTGAGCGGGCCGCCCGTCGAGCACGTGGACGTGCAGGGCGGAACCAGCCCGGGTGAGGGCGCCGACGAGGTCGCCCTCGATGTCGACGTCATCCGAGCGGTCGCCCCGAAGGCCAAGATCCTCGACTTCGAAGCGCCCAACGGCAAAGCGAACGACGCGGACATGATCAACGCCATCGTCGCCGACGGGCGTGCGGACATCGCCACGTCGAGCTGGGGCGAGTGTGACGACCCGCGCGGGTCGAGAGAGCTGCGGGCGACGCGGGCCGCCACCACGCGCGCGTTGCAGGCGGCCGTGGCGCGCGGCATCACGGTCTTCAACGCCAGTGGCGACGCGGGGGCGTTCGACTGCCAGATCGACGACCCCTCCGACCTCCGTCCGCTGCCCGACTTCTTCTCCGACAGCCCCTACGCCGTCAGCGTGGGTGGCACCTATCTCACCCGTACGGCGAACGGCGACTACTTCGACGAGGCCGGCTGGGAGAACCCGATGGAGCGCGACGGCGGCGGCGGCGGCATCAACCCGGTCGAGCAGCGGCCGGTGTGGCAGCGGGGGCCGGGCGTCGACAACCAGTACACGAACGGCAAGCGCCAAGTCCCCGACGTCGCCGCCGACGCCGACGCCACCAGCGGCTACGCGGTCGTGGTGACCGACCCCAAGTCGCGGGAACAAGGATTGGAGACCATCGGAGGGACGAGCGGCGCCGCCCCGTTCTGGGCGGGCACGACCGTTCTCATCCGCCAACTGGCCCAGCAGCAAGGGGCGGGTCCGCTCGGATTCCTGGATCCGATCCTCTACGACCTGGCGGCAACCCAGCCGCCGAACACGATCTTCCACGACGTCGTGCGGGGCGGGAACCTGCTCCAAGACGCCACGCCCGGGTGGGACTACAGCACCGGCCTCGGCAGCCCCATCGTCACCCC
>JAFASB010000219.1 GCA_019244985.1 Acidimicrobiia bacterium
GGCCGGGTCCTGCGCAACGGGAACCCGTGAACCGAGTCAGGGCCGGAAGGCAGCAGCTCTCAGCGGGCCCTCTCGTGTGCCGCAGTCCAGCCTGGCCGCTGCGCAGAGCGGCGGTCCCCGTTGGGGGTAGCGCCGCGTAGAGTCCAACAGCCGAT
The DNA here is from genome assembly GCA_019244985.1 of Acidimicrobiia bacterium. GTDB lineage: Bacteria > Actinomycetota > Acidimicrobiia > Acidimicrobiales > AC-14 > CADDZP01. The sequence goes on from JAFASB010000219.1 coordinate 156, forward strand.
GGTGTACCAGTCCCTCTACCGGCGTTACCGACCGCAGCGCTTCTCTGAGCTGCGCGGTCAGGACCACGTCAGCCGCACCCTCCGGAACGCCGTGCGCGAGAACCGCGTCGCCCATGCCTACCTGTTCAGCGGGCCGCGCGGTACGGGCAAGACCTCCTCGGCGCGCATCCTGGCCAAGGCCCTCAACTGCGCGCAGCCCAACGACGGCGAGCCGTGCGGCGAGTGCGAGTCGTGCGTCGAGGTGGCGGCGGGCACCTCCCTCGACGTCCACGAGCTCGACGCCGCGTCCAACAACGGCGTCGAGGCCATGCGCGATCTGGTGTCCCGCGCCGCCCTCGGGACGCCGGGGCGCTGGAAGGTCTACATCGTCGACGAGGTGCACATGCTTTCGGCGGCGGCGTCGAACGCGCTGCTGAAGACCCTGGAAGAGCCCCCGGGACACGTCATCTTCGTGCTGGCGACGACCGACCCCCAGAAGGTGCTGCCGACCATCCGGAGCCGGACCCAGCATTTCGAGTTCCGGCTGCTCCCCGCCGGCGTCCTGGCCGAGCACCTGCGCTGGGTGGCCGCCGACGCCGGGCTCGAGGTCGCCGACGAGGCCATCGACCTGGTCGCCCGACGGGGCAACGGCTCTGCGCGCGACGCGCTCTCCGCCCTCGACCAGGTGGCCGCCGCCGGCGGCATCGACGAGCAGGCAGTACCCGTCGACGAGATCGTCGAGGGATTGTGCGAGCGCGACGCCGGGCGGGCGCTGGTCGGCGTGGCCGAGCGCACGGCCGCGGGACAGGATTCCCGTCAGCTGACGCGCGACATCGTCGAGCATCTGCGCAACACGTTCCTCGCCACCATGGCGCCCAACCTGGCGGGGCTGCCCGATGACGAGCTCGAACGGCTCGGCGATCAGGCCCGCAGGCTCGGAGCGCCCGCGACGGTCCGCGCCATGGAGACACTGGGGGAGGCGCTCATCGACATGCGCGAGTCGCCCGATCCGCGCGTCACCCTCGAGGTCGCCCTCGTGCGCCTGTGCCGGCCGGACGCCGACACGTCCCCGGCGGCGCTCGTCGAACGACTCGAGCGCCTGGAGCGCGCCGCCGCGGGGAGCACGCAGGCGCCCGCGGTCGCCGAGGCGCGCAAGGCGGTGCGCAAGGCGCCGCCGCCTCCTCCCCCGCCCGCGCCGAAGAGCAGCGGAAACCCCGCACCCGCGCCGGGACCGGCGCCTGCGCCTCCGGCGAAGCGCCCAGCGCCGCGAGCGAAAGCGGCCGGCAACCTCCCCTCCCGCGACGAGCTCACGCTGGCGTGGGGTGACCGCGTGCTCGACCAGCTCCCGGCCAAGGCCAAGGCGCTCTACAAGTCGGGCCGTTTCATCGAGGTCGACGGCATCGCGGCCGTCTACGGTCTGCCGAACAAGGTGCACATGCAGCGGTGCGAACGCGTCCAGGGGGACGTCGAGGCTGCCCTGGCGGCAGAGTTCGGCCGGCCGGTGCCGCTGCGCCTGGTCGTCGACGAGGTGTCCAGCGCCCCGCCGCCCGAGGCCGCAGAAGAAGACGTCACCATCGACGTCGAAGAGCTCCGAGATGCGACGCCCGCGGCAGTAGCCTCGCCCATCGACCACGTGATGCAGGCGTTCGAAGGCGCCCAAGTGGTCGAGGAATAGGGAGCAGCCCGTGTCGCCCAAGCAGCCCAACATGAACGACCTCATGAAGCAGGCTCAGAAGATGCAGGAGCAGCTCATGGAGGCCCAGGCGGCGGCTGCCGAGCAGGTCGTCGAGGGCCAGGCCGGCGGCGGCGTGGTGAAGGTCGCCGTCACCGGCGGCATGGAGTTCCAGTCAGTGCACATCGATCCCGACGCCGTCGATCCCGACGACGTCTCGATGCTCGAAGACCTCGTGCTGGCCGCCATCCACGACGCCGTGGCCAAGGTCAACGAGCTCTCCCAGCAGGCCATGGGCGGCCTCGACCTGGGCGGCCTCGGCGGCCTCCTCGGCTAGCGACACTTGTACGCCGGCCCCGTCCAGGAACTGATCGATCAGCTCGGCCGTCTGCCGGGTGTCGGACCGAAGTCCGCGCAGCGCATCGCCTTCTACCTGCTGAAGCTGCCGACGGAGGACGCCGAGCGGTTGGCGAACGCGATCACCGAGGTGAAGGCCCGCATCTCCTTCTGCCGTCGGTGCTGGAACGTCTCGGAGGGCGAGCTCTGCGAGATGTGCCGCGACGAACGTCGGGATCCGACGATCGTCTGCGTCGTCGAAGAACCGCGAGACATCGTCGCCGTCGAAAAGACCCAGGAGTTCCATGGCCTGTACCACGTGCTCCAGGGCGCCATCAGCCCCATCGAAGGGATCGGCCCCGAGCAGCTGCGCGTCAAGGAACTGCTGACCCGCGTCGACGCCGAGGGCATCAAGGAGATCATCCTCTGCACCAATCCCAACCTCGAGGGCGAGGCGACGGCCATGTACCTGGCGCGCCTGCTCAAGCCGCTCGGGCTCACGGTGACGCGAATCGCCAGCGGCCTGCCGGTCGGCGGCGACCTCGAGTACGCGGATGAGCTGACCCTCGGCCGGGCCCTGGAGGGCCGCCGAGAGGTGGACGCCTAAGCCTTAGAGCGTCTGGACCAGGGCGGCGTCGCCCTGGCCGCCGCCGCCGCACAGGGCAGCAGCGCCAGTGCCGCCACCGCGGCGGCGGAGCTCGTTCACGAGGTGCAGCAGGATGCGGCTGCCGCTCATGCCGATGGGGTGGCCGAGGGCGATGGCGCCGCCGTTGACGTTGGTGACCTCGTCGGTGATGCCGAGGTCGTCCATCGACGCCAGGCCCACGGCGGCGAACGCCTCGTTGAGCTCGAAGAGGTCGACGTCGGAGACCTGCTTGCCGACCTTCTCGAGTGCCTTCTTGATCGCACGCGACGGCTGGTGCAGTAGCGACGGGTCGGGACCGGCGACCTGGCCGTAGGCGATGAGTTCGGCCAGCGGCGAGATGCCGCGCTGCTCAGCCGCCGCTCGAGACATCAGCACGATGGCCGCGCCGCCGTCGGAGATCTGCGAAGCGTTGCCAGCGGTGATCGTGCCGTCGGCCTCGAAGGCGGGCTTCAGCTTGCCGAGGGTGTCGGCCGTGGTGCCCGGCCGCACGCCCTCGTCGGTCTCGAACAGGATGGGGTCGCCCTTGCGTTGGGGGATCGACACGGGAACGATCTCCTCGTCGAATCGGCCGTCCTTGGCCGCGGCCGCCGCCCTCTCGTGCGACGTCGCCGCGAACTCGTCCTGCTTGTCGCGGGCGATGCCCTTGGCCTTGCTGTACTTCTCGGTGCCGGTGCCCATGGCGCACACGTCGAAGGCGCAGAACAGACCGTCGTACTGCATTGCGTCGACGACGGTCTTGTCGCCGATGCGGTAGCCGGCACGGGCCTCGGGAAGGAGGTACGGCGCCCTGGTCATCGACTCCATCCCACCGGCGATGACGATGTCGGCGTCGCCGTTCTGGATCATCTGGTCCGCCAGGTAGACCGTGTTCAGGCCCGAGAGGCAGACCTTGTTGACCGTGGTCGCGGGCGTCGTCATCGGGATGCCCGCCTTCACCGCCGCCTGGCGAGCCGTGATCTGGCCCTGCCCCGCCTGCAGCACGTGGCCCATGAAGACGTAGTCGACGTCTTCGGGCTTGAGCCCGGCGCGCTCGAGGGCCGCCTTGATGGCCAGTCCGCCCAGGTCCATGGCGCTGAACGAGGCAAGTGTCCCCGACAGCTTGCCGATGGGCGTACGGGCACCGGAGACGATGACGGAACCGGGCATTACGAACCTCCAAGACGGCGACTGTGAAGCGAGTCTAGGTGGCCCACTACTTTGAACCCTTATGCCGAGAACTGTCCGTGCCTATGCCATCACCTCCGAAGCCGTCGCCCGCGAGCGCGAGCGCGTCGGCGGCGACCCCGAGAACATGGACATCTCGAAGGTCATCGAGCTCGACAAGCTCGAGCTTCCCGAGGTCGGTCCCAACGACGTCCACTTCCGGATCCTGGCCGCGTCGGCCGAACACAACATCACCCACGCGGCGACGGCCGACACGGTGAACATCGCCGAGGCCCGCGGCGGCCGCATCTTCCCCGGCAACTCGGCGACCGGCGAGGTCATCGACGTCGGCGAACGGGTCACCGACTTCAAGCCAGGGGACATCGTCATCACCCACTGCAACGGCGAGCCCGACGAGTTCGGCTTCCCCAAGCGCATCTGGGCCTACGACCAGCCGGAGTCGATCGGCTGGTACGCGGAAGAGTCGGTCGTCGGGGACTGGCAGCTGATCAAGGCCCCGCTGGAGTCCGGTCTCAACCTGTGGGAGATCGCCGCGCTGCCGCTGCGTGCGCCGACCGCCTATCACATGTGGCGGCGCGCGCTCGGCATGTACCGCCTCAAGGTCCCGGTTGAGCGGCAGGCCATCCTCAACGTCCTCGGGTTTGGCGGCGGCGTGTCCGAACTCTTCCTGCAGCTGGCCAAGTCCGAGGGTCACAACGCCTACTTCTGCTCCGGCAGCCCGGAGCGCAGGGAGGCGCTCGAGAAGTTCGGCATCGTCGGCATCGACCAGAAGCAGTACAACCGCTTCAAGGGCAAGGACGACGTCAAGGCATTTCGCAAGCACGTGGCGCAACTCACCAACGGCGTCGACATGCACATCGTGTGCGACATGCTGCGCGGTCCGGTGTTTCCCGCCGGCCTCGCCGTGGCGGCACGCGAGGGCGTGAACACAAGCGCCGGATGGCAGCTCAGCCAGGTCGTCGAATACAACTCGACGCTGATGTCGGTGAAGCAGGTGACGCTCGACCACACCCACTACGAGACGGTCCTCGGCTGCCACGCAGCCACCGAGCTGTACGGCAAGGTCTTCAAGCCCACCGTGCACAAGGAGATCTACGCGTTCGAGGACGTGCCGCGTGCGTTCCACGAGATGTACCAGAACACCCAGACCGGTATCCCGATCTTCCGCATCGCCGAGGACATGCCCGATTCGGTGAAGGGGCTCATCTGATGGGCGCCGGGAACGATCACACCCACGCCAGCAGCGGCAAGCTCACCGAGCTAGACCACGTCGGCATCGCCGTGCGCGATCTCGACGCCGTCGTCGAGTGGTATCAGAAGATGTTCGGCGCCACCGTCGCCCACCGGGAGCGCATCGAGACCGACGGCGTCGACGAGGCGCTCATCAAGGTGGCCGACTCCTACATCCAGCTGCTGACGCCGTTCCGCGACGACTCGCCGCTCGCCAAGTACATGGAGAAGAACGGCGAGGGCATCCACCACGTCGGCTACCGCGTCGACAGCACCGAGGAGGTCCTCGAGGACGTGAAGGCCCAGGGCGCACGCGTCGTCGACGAACACCCGCGTACGGGAAGCCGTGGCACGACCGTCGCCTTCCTGCATCCGAAGACGGCGTTCGGCACGCTGATCGAGCTGGTGCAGGAATAGACGAAGACGACGACGTCGAGGTACGGCGGATCCAGCCGTACCAGGCGGTCCGGCGCTACGTCTGCCCGGGCTGCAACCAGTCGATCGAGCCTGGAACCGGCCACACCGTCGTGGTGCCGAAGGACGCGCCCGATCTGCGCAGGCACTGGCACCACGCCTGTTGGGAGCACCGCCACCGCCGGCGGCCAGGGCGCGGCTGATGCCTCTTCAACTGCTACGCCGAGGTGAGCGCCCGCTTGCCCGCGTGCGCCCACGCCACCAGGTCGGGTGGCGCCAACCCTCGCACGCGCTTCTCGTAGCGCTCGGCGTCGCCGGGTGCCATGAACTGCTCCCACTGGCCGCTGCCGCCGACGTGGAAGAAGCGGTTGTCGTCGTTCCAGAACCCCTCGACCTTGACCTGAGGCGCCAGCTCGCTGGCCCGTGACCGCATCGAGTCGAAGTAGGCGGCATCGACGAGCGCGGGCACGAGGTTGTCATCGATCTCGATGCCGAGGATCCCCGCCAGGGCGCGGAACTCGCCTTCGAGATCGGCCTGGAGGTCGGCATAGTGGAACAGGGCGACGTTGGACTCCCCGCGTGCCGCCCAGAACGTCGACAGGTGGTGGAGCGTCCCCCTGAGCCCGCTGATTCCGTTGAGCGCCGCCGTGTCGTCGTCCATCCACTGCCAAAAGCGGTCGCGAGGGTCGGCCGAAGGAATCGGCGGACCGTCGGGGAGGACCTCTTCGAGGTCGTCGATGCCGACCGCGGCGGCGCGAGCCTGAAGGAAGACGCCCAGGTTCATGTTCTGGAAGTGGTTGTCCCAGGACACGGCGACGTCGCGCGGGTCGCGTCCGACCGAGATGTACGTCACCCGCTCGTCGAAGGGGATCCCGTCCAGAGGCGTGTGCGTCTTGATGAAGCGCCGATGCTGCTGGGCTTCGAGTGTCGCGAGCACGTCATCGCGGGCCTCGGTCTGGATGTCGAGCCACGGTGAGAGCTCGGTGAGGCGGCCCGGGAGGTCGGGCGTCTGGAAGATCAGCAGGGCGCACAGCATCTGCATCCACGTCGTCCCGCACTTCGCTGGAGTGGAGATGACGATGTCGTCGTCCCGGAACTCGAAGCCGTCCCAGCGCTGACTGTCGATGACAAGCGACCGGTAGCGACGCTCTGCTCGACGCATCGGCCTCACCCCCGGCGGGAAACCGTAGCCCCTCCCGGAATCACGAGGTCCGACGCCGGCACAGGACGGCCGAGGTAGAAGCCCTGTGCGATGTCGCAGCCCATGCGACCAAGGTCCATCAGCTGCGGCGCCTGCTCGACGCCCTCGGCGACGACCGACAACCCGACGGCGTGGGCGAGGTCGACGATCGACGCCACAATCACCGCGGTCGTCTCGTTCTCGCGGAGCATGGCGATGAAGGAACGGTCGATCTTGACCTCGTCGATCGGCAGCCGCTGCAGGTAGGACAGCGACGAGTACCCGGTGCCGAAGTCGTCAACGGCAACGCGGATGCCTTCGCCGCGCAGGCGCTCGAGCGTTCGCCGAGCGGTGTGCTCATCGGTGAGCACGGCCGACTCCGTGATCTCCACGCTGAGGGCGTCGGGATCGAGACCCGCGCCGCGGAGCGCCGATCGGATTGTGGCGTCGACCTCCGTCGAGCACAGCTGATGGGCCGCGACGTTGACTGCGACCGGGATGATCGCGCCGGTGTCGGCGCGCCACTGTGCGATCTGGCGGGCTGCCTCCTCGATCACCCACTCGCCGAGAGGGACGATCAGCCTCGTCTCCTCGGCGATGGGGATGAAGTCCGCGGGTGAGACGAGCCCGCGCTCGGGGTGGCGCCACCGCACGAGGGCCTCCGCTCGGACCAGTTCGCCCGTGTGGACGGAGAACAGCGGCTGGTAGTGCAGCTCGAACTGGCCGGCGTCGAGCGCATGGTGCAACTCGCGCTCGGTCTCGAACCTGGCCTGCGCCCACCGCCGCATGCCGCGGTCGAACACGGCCGACCGCCCAGGCCCTTCTTCCTTCGACCGGTACATCGCCGTGTCGGCGTTACGGATCAGGTCTTCGGCGCGCTCGCCGTCGTCGGCTATGGCGATGCCGACGCTGCCCGACGCATAGATCTCGACGGCACCGATCCGGAACGGTGCGTGGAGGACGCCAGCGACCCGGTCTGCCAGGCCCTGTGCCTCGACCTCGCCGGTCAAAGCCGTGCAGAGGATCACGTACTCGTCGCCGCCGAAGCGTCCGACGACGCAACCGGGGAGAGATTCGACCAGCCGCGCACCCAATGCCACGAGCAGCTGGTCGCCGACCGCATGTCCGTGGCTGTCGTTGACGAGCTTGAAACGGTCGAGGTCGACGAACAACACCGCCACCTTGCCGTCTTCAGGACGAGCGGCGAGGGCCGCGTCGATTCGCTCCGTGAGCTCGCGTCGGTTCGGCAGAAGGGTGAGGGCATCGTGGGTCGCCTGAAAGCGAAGGTCGCCCTCTAAAGCCTTGCGCCGGTCGACCTGGTCGACGTACGCGTCGGCCACGGCCGCGACCTCCCGCGGCGTTACCCGCGACGGGCGGGCGTCTCTGTCGTCCTCGATGGCCCGCTGTAGATGACGGATGGGCCGCACGAGATTGCGGTGCAGGAGCACGACGATCCCCATCAGCAACACGAGAGTCAGCCCTCCGAGTACGACCGAGCGCCGTAACTCGGTCTGCGCGGGCGCAAGCGCCACGCGCCGCGGGAGTCCGGCAACGAAACGCCACGAGCCGCTTGACGCTGGGACCTGCGCCTCCTGCAAAAGCCACGTGCGGCCTTCGGCATCGGTCCGCGTCGCGCCCTGAGCCGACACGACGCGGGTCAGGAATGACCCCTTCGGCGTGGGTCCGATGGCGACCGGTGCGTGGGCGGACGTCGCGAGGACGAGTCGCCCGTCGCTCGACAGGGCGACAAGCCAGACCTGCTTGGGAAGGCCCCGGGGAACGGTCAACGGCGTCGACGAGGCGGTGGGTTCGACGATCACCAGCGCGCCACCGACCTGTCCGTCCTGGTGGACCGGGAAGACGTACCGCTCTGCGGGCTGGCCGGTTGCGGCGTCGATGAACTGCACCGGGTCGATGTCGTGGCCGGCGAGGACGTCCTGCATCGGCAGCGAAGCGCGGTAGGGCGTGTCGGGGAGCTTTGGATCACGAACGCTGCAGACCTGCGTGCTGTCGGCGCGGAAGACGTACATGTGCACGCCAGTCACACCGGTCAGACCCTTGAGGGCGTCCTCACACGCCGCTGGGTCGGTCAGGCTGACATTGTCCGCCAGCCCCTGTGCCGAAGAGTTGTCGGTCGTCGTGTAGCCGTCGGCCGTCGTCTGGGCAGCTGCACGTACCTGCCCGATGGCGTTCGAGCGCTCGCGGTCGAAGCTGGTTACGGCCTGCGAGGCGATGAGCGCCCCGACGCCGCACAGGCAGACCAACGCACTGACCAGCAAGTAGACGCGCACGGAAACTCGTCGCGGTGCGTGCCGCATTTCTCCCCCAGCTCCTGTGTGTTCGGGTCCTCCCCAATGGGTTGTCGGTCATTGCGTTGTCGACGAGAAGGTTGTTTCGGAAAATGGCCGCATAAGGGGATGACACGCGTAGTCCGGGGCAGAGCGAGTCAGACTGGCGACGTGCGTGTCGATCTCATCGACGGGACCTACGAGCTGTTCCGGCACCACTACGGGTTGCCTTCGGCCGTGCGCGAGCGCGGGTCGACGACAGCTGCGACCCGCGGCGTGCTGACGTCTGTCGTGGGGATGCTCGAACAGGGCGTGACGCACGTCGGTGTCGCCACCGACCACGTCATCGAGTCGTTCCGCAACGAGATGTGGCCCGGCTACAAGTCGAGCGTCGGCATGCCCGAGGACCTCCTGGTCCAGTTCCCGCTGCTCGAGGAGGCCCTGCGCGCCGCGGGCGTGACCGTGTGGGCCATGGTCGAACAAGAGGCCGACGACGGCCTGGCTGCCGCCTCAGCGGTCGCCGATGCCGATCCCGACGTGGAACAGGTGCGGATCCACACCGTCGACAAGGACCTCGCGCAATGCGTCCAGGATCAGCGGGTCGTGCAAGTGAACGTCCGCAGGAAGGTCGTTCTCGACGAGGCCGCAGTTCGGGAGAAGTACGGGGTGCTACCGCCGTCGATCCCCGACTGGCTCGCGGTCGTCGGCGACAGCGCCGACGGCTACCCGGGGCTCCCCGGGTGGGGCGCGAAGTCCGCTGCCGCCGTGCTCCGCAAGTACGAGCATCTTGAGAACGTCCCCAAGCGCGGCGAGCGCTGGGAGGTCCACGTATCGGGCGCCAAGCGCCTCGCAGCGGTGCTCGACGAGCGCATGGAAGAGGCGTTGTTGTTCCGCGACCTGGCGACGCTGCGCACCGATGCCGACGTCGGGACCGTCGACGGGATGAAGTGGCGGGGACCGACGCCGGCGCTGGCGGACATCTGCGACCGTCTCAGCGCCGAGCCGTTGCTCCGTCGGTACGAGGTGGTCGCGGAGCGCGTCTAGTGGAGGCGCCAGCAGGGCGCCGACGCCGCCCACGACGCGGTGCCGTACCGCCGGTAGAGCTCAGCGGCGGCGGCTTCTTGTTGGGCGGGCGACGCCTCTGACGCGTGCCGGACGCCGAATCGACCGACCCAGGTCGAGTCGAGGATCTGGTAGGCGCCGCTCGCCGAGCTGTGCGGGTTCTTCGCCGCGTAGTCGGGCGGAGCGTCGGGGCGACCGTGACTCTCGCAACCCCGGATACGCACCGACCAGTACGCCCATCCAGGGTCCCGCGACTTTCGTGCCTGCTTGGCGGATCGGGTCGAGGATCGGTGGGCGGCGCGGGCACCCGGTGGGGTTTCCGGGCCAGTGGCCGCAGCGAGGGCAAGAGGCGGACCGATGGGAGCCGGCCCGCGGTGCACGGCAGCAGCACCCAGCGCGGCCGCCAGGACGATGGCGACGTGGAGAGCAGTGACGCGCTGGACGCGCGGGGACGCCGAGAACCACGCGCCCGCTCTCGCGGCGCGGGCAAACCCCGCCGTTTGCTCCGCCACCTCGCAATTGTCACAGTGCGATCGGCCTGATCGGGGGATGCAGACTCGTCTGCGGCCGTCGAGGCCTCCCCCGGTAGCCTCCACCGACGATGGCAGACCATCCGATGCAGGAGCGGCTCGAGGCGCTCGCCAAACGCAGGGAGCAGGCGGTGCACGCCGGTTCGGAGCGCTCTGTCGAGCGGCAGCACTCGAAGGGCAAGATGACCGCCCGCGAGCGGATCGAGTACTTCCTCGACGACGGCTCGTTCGTCGAGCTCGACCAGCTGGCGCGCTCACGAGCGGCCGACGTCGACGAACGGCCGTACACGGACGGCGTGATCACCGGTTGGGGAACGGTCGACGGCCGCAAGGTGTGCGTCTTCTCCCAGGACTTCACGGTCTTCGGTGGATCGCTCGGTGAGGTGTTCGCCGAGAAGGTCCACAAGGTGATGGACCTCGCGATGTCGGTCGGCGTGCCCTTCATCGGGCTCAACGACGGCGCCGGCGCCCGCATCCAAGAAGGCGTCGTGTCCCTCGCCATGTACGGCGGGATCTTCCACCGAAACGTGAAGGCGTCTGGCGTCATCCCCCAGATCAGCGTGATCCTCGGACCGTGCGCGGGCGGCGCGGTGTACAGCCCGGCGATGACCGACTTCATCTACATGGTGCGGGAGACCTCGCACATGTTCATCACCGGACCGGACGTGGTGAAGAGCGTCACCGGTGAAGACGTCACCCTCGAAGAGCTCGGTGGCGCCATGAGCCATGCGACCAAGTCGGGCGTCGCCACGTTCGTCGCGCCTGACGAGAAGGCGTGCCTCGACGAGGTGCGCTACCTGCTCTCGTTCCTGCCGCCGAACAACCTCGAAGAGCCGCCGTGGTTCCAGCCCACCGACGACCCGCAGCGCAGGACGCCGGAGGCCGGCGAGGTTCTCCCAGCGAGCCCGAACCTGCCGTACGACATGAAGAAGGTCATCGCCGCGATCGTCGATGACGGCGAGTTCTACGAGTACTACCCGCACTGGGGGATGAACCTCGTGTGCGGCTTCTCGCGGCTCGACGGCCACCCCGTCGGCATCGTCGGCAACCAACCGCAGGTCCTGGCCGGCGTCCTCGACATCGAGTCATCGGAGAAGGGAGGCCGCTTCGTCCGTACCTGCGACGCCTTCAACATCCCGCTCGTCACGTTCGTCGACGTCCCCGGTTTCCTGCCCGGCACCGACCAGGAGTACGGCGGCATCATCCGTCACGGCGCCAAGCTGCTCTACGCGTACTGCGAATCAACGGTGCCGCGCGTCCAGATCATCACGCGGAAGGCCTACGGCGGCGCTTACGTCGTCATGAACTCCAAGTCGATCGGTTGCGACCTCGCCTTCGCTTGGCCGTCGGCCGAGTTGGCCGTGATGGGGCCGCAAGGAGCGGTCGACATCATCTACCGCCGCGAGGTGCAAGAGGCGCCCGACCCCGAGGCCAAGCGCGCCGAGCTGGTCGAGGAGTACGTCGAGCGCTTCGCGAACCCGTTCGTCGCCGCCGAGCGGGGCTACATCGACGACGTGATCGACCCTGCCGATACCCGAGTCGTGCTCATCCGGAGCCTCGACATGCTGCGTTCCAAGCGCGAGGAGCTTCCCAAGAGGAAGCATGGCAACGTCCCCCTCTAGCGAGGAGATGGCCGCCATCGTGGCGGCCGTGGAGTTGGTCTGGCCGAAGCCCGTTGTCGTCGTGCCGTCGTCCTCGAGGTCCAGCTCGTGGCGATGGTCAGGCCGGTGGTGGGGCCCGCTGACGGCGATTTCGGAGCGTCGCCGCCCATGGCTGTAAAGGTGTCGTGGCTGTAGCGGCGCCCGTTCTGGAAGTCACGACCGTCGCCGAAGATTCGGCGGTGGTCTTCGAAGGTGCCAATGCGCGGCGCTACCAAGACCTGTCACCGGACACCGACTACGAGTTCGATGGCGCTTCGTTCCGGACGCTCCCTCGCCCTGCCGGCGAGCGGCTGGCGACACTCGCCACCGTCAATGACGTGCACTTCGGCGAGCTCGAGTGCGGGGTGCTGGAAGGACTCGAGCTGGGCCCGATCCTGCAGTCCGAGCCCGGCGAGCCGCCGTACCCGGAGACGATGAACAAGGGCGCCATCGCCGAGATCAGCGAGCTGCAGCCGGACGTGGTCGTGGTCAAGGGCGACCTCACCACCCACGGCACGGCCGAGGAGTACAAGGCGTTCCTCGACGCTTACGAGCCGGCCTTCGGTGAGCGGCTCCGCCACGTGCGCGGCAACCACGACGCCTCCACTGGCGAGACCTTCGCGGCGGACGCCCCGATCGAGGTCGAGCTGC
>JAFASB010000247.1 GCA_019244985.1 Acidimicrobiia bacterium
AGGACGGAGTATATGCATCCTTCGGCTCGCAGGCGGGCCTCTAGCTCCGCTCGTTCCCGCCCGGAGATCACCGCGTTGATCCGTGCCGCGATCTCGTCGCGGCCGGCCAGCCTTGTGCCGGCGTCGGGATAGCGGCCGGTCAGCTCGTCGAGTCCGAGCGCCCGGCACGTCTGAGCCCAGTACCGTGCCTCGTCGATCATCATGAGCGTCACCCAGCGGCCGTCGGCGGTGCGGTACTGCCGGGTCAGCGGGCTGCGCGACGCGTCGACGCTCGCCGGCAGCTGCTGCCCGGTGAGGGACGCGTACGCCAGGTCGGGCCCGAGCGTCCATGTCGCGCCGTTGAGCAGGGACGTGTCGACGACGATTCCCTGGCCGGTGCGGATCGTGTGGACCAGCGCCGCGCAGATGCCGCCGGCGAAGAACATGCCGGTCGGTATGTCGCCGGTCGCCGGGCGCTGCTGGGCCGGCCGTGCGGCCGACGGATCGGTGAGCACGTGCGCCAGCCCGCCGCGGGCCCAGAATGAGACGGCATCGAAGCCGCCCGCTTCCGCGTCCTCGCCTCGCTGCCCCTGGCCGTGGCCGCGCGCGTAGACCAGCCGGGGGTTGAGTGCGAACAGGTCGGCCGGCTCGGTACTTAGCTTGCGGCGTACCCGGGGCAGCTGGTTGGTGACGTAGATTTCCGCCCACTTCACGAGGCGCTCGAACACTTCACGGCCCGCCGGCATCTCGACGTCGACGACGATCCCGCGCTTGTTCCGGTTGACTAGCTGGAACAGGTAGTCATAACCGCCGGGGCTGGCGACCATTCCGCTGGCGATGGTCCGCCGCATCGCATCGCCCTGGGGCCGCTCGATCTTCACGACATCGGCGCCGAAGTCGGCCAGCGCGGCGACGGCGGACGGTACGAATCCGTGCTCGGAGAACTCGAGCACCTTGATGCCAGACAGCGGAAGCGTCATCAGCGACCTCCAGTCGGGGGTGGCTCCCGACGTACCTGTCCTTGCCCGGTACGCCGGCAGCCCGTTGATCTAGGTCTTGGTGTCAGCGCGGCGCGCGGTAGGTGCGCGGATCGCCGGGACCGTCAGTTGTAGTCCAGAAGCTCTCCACCGGCGACTTCCTGCTCTTAGGAACACCGGTCCCCTGTCAGGGGCACTGGCTGATCACGTGCTCGCCGAACGCGGCCAGCGTCTCCGGCTGCGCGAAGTCGCTGAACCAGGTGTAGATACGCTCGGCGCCCTGCTCGCGCAAACGGCCGAAGTGGTCCGCTAGCTCAGTCGCGGTGCCGATCACTGGGTTGAACGCGCCGAAGTGGCGAGTCGCCGCCTCGGTCACGGCCGCGCGGTCGGCCTTGTCGTGCACGTATCCCACCACCTGCTGGACCGAGACACGCGCGCCGCCTACCTGCGGCCGGGTCTGCTCAAGCCGGTGCAGGTCGCTCACTGGGATGTTCCACCAGTCGGCGAAGTCGCGCACCACGGCCAGCGTCTTCGGCCCCGCGCCGCCGATCACGACCGGGATCTTCCCGAGCGGTGTCGGCGCAAGGTATGCGTCCTTGAGCTGGTGAAACTCACCGTGGTAGTCCATCGTTTCCCCCGACCACAGCGCGCGGAGCACCTCGAGCGTCTCCCGAAGCCTGCGCACGCGCGCGGGCGGCTCCACGGGACCGACGCCGAACCGAGTGAATTCCGGGGTCCACGAGCCCCACCCGATGCCGAGCTCGAAACGGCCGCCCGACGCGTGATCGAGGGTCACCGCCTCGCGGGCGAGCACCGCGGGGTGCCGGAACGCGTCGCACAGCACCAGCGAGCCGACGACGAGCCGCTGCGTGTGCGCCGCCAGCCAGGTGCTTGTGACCATCGCTTCGTACAGCGTGTGGTGTTCCGCGGTGGGCGGGGCGAAGTGGTCCGTGCCCGCGATGCCCCGAAAGCCGGCCGCCTCCGCTGCCTTGGCGGCGGTGACGAGACGCTCGAATGAGAGTCGCATCTGCGGGAGGAACAGGTGGAATTCCATCAGCATCGGTTCCGTTCCGTGAGCCCAGTTCCGGCCGGCCAGCCGGTGGGACGAAGCACTCGCCGGGCGGTCGCAATGATTTGCGCCCTGCCCAGTCATACTGACTAAAGTATAGTATGGATTACGGTTAACGTTTTAATAACTTGGCTAGGTAAACTACCCGGCTCGATACGGCCCGATCGAGAAGCAGGTCCCGCGTGCTAAGCAGTTGGCGCGTCGGCGCGCTCGGGCAGAAGCTCAACGAGCTTGCGCCGCAAGATCTTTCCGGTGGGCGTCGTGGGCAATTCCGGCACGAAGACGATCTCGTCGGGCGTCTTGGAACTCCGCAAGTGCGCTCGCGTGTACTCGCGCAGTGCCGCGGCATCCGGCCGCGCTCCTGGCTTAGGCACGATGAACGCGCCGATCCGGTGGCCCCATTCCTCGTCGGGGATGCCCGCGACCGCGGCGTCGGCGACCCAGGGGTGCTGGGCGAGGACGTCCTCGATCTCCGACGGCGCGATGTTCTCGCCGCCACGGATGATCGTGTCGTCGGCGCGGCCCTGCACGAAGATGAAACCGTCGGTGTCCATATAGCCGAGGTCGCGCGTGGGGAACCAGCCTCCGTCTTCCGCGCGAGTGCCCGTTTCCAGGTACTCACCCGCGACCTGCGGCCCGCGCACGACGATGTCACCGATCTCCCCCGGCGGGCAGCGCCGCCCGTCGCGGTCGTGCACCTCGATTTCGACGCCCGGCAGTGCCCGTCCCACGGAGGCCAGCCGGGCGCGAATGGCCGGGACGTCGCTCTTCAGGGCGGCCCGGTGATCCTCGGGCCCGAGCAGGGCGATGGACGAGGCGGTCTCGGT
>JAFASB010000439.1 GCA_019244985.1 Acidimicrobiia bacterium
CGCCGCGTGCGGCGGCGGCTCGGACTCCCCGACGATCGCTGGCAAGTCGACGACTGGCCCGACCGTGACGCCGCCCCACCTCGAGGTCAACACCGGGCCCGCACCCTGGCCCCGCCCCGACGACGCCATCCAGCGGGTCGCCGCCGCCGGTCTTCCGGCGTTCAAGTCGGAGCAGCTCTTCTACCACGTGCATGCCCATCTCGACGTCTACGTCGACGGCCATGCGACGACGGTGCCGGCCGGCCTCGGGATCGGCGGCGATCCCAACGCTGTGGTCCAGAGTCAGAATGGTCAGGTTGTCGCCGGCCTGGTCGGCGGCAAGTGCTCGACGGGGTGCATCTCGCCGCTGCACACCCACGACGAGAGCGGTGTCCTCCACGTCGAGAACGACAAGGAGCGCCAGATCGATCTCGGTCAGCTCTTCACCGAGTGGGGCGTGCGCTTCACGCCTGACTGCGTTGGCAGCTACTGCGCGCCCGACAAGCCCTACAAGGTGTACGTCAACGGCCAGCCGTTCACCGGCGACCCGTCGACGATCGTGCTCAAGAACCTCGAGGAGATCGCGGTCGTGATCGGGACACCGCCGGTGACGATCCCGAACGCGTTCCCGTCGTCGTAGCCCGCGGCCCGAGACGGCTGAGCCTGGCCACCAGCACCTCGAGCACAAGGCCGTCGGGCCACTCGATCGCCCCCTTGAGGGCCAGGTCGGCCTCGGCGAGGAGCGTTATCGCCCGCTTCACGGGTTCGTGGCCGAGCTTGCGGGCCTGACTCAGCGCCTTGCGCGCCGGGAAGGTCGAGCCGGTGATCCCGAGCATCTCGGCCGCCGCCTTCTCGTCGGCGGCGCCGGACCCCTCGAGGCGGAGGATCCGCGTGTAGTGGTTGTGGAGGCTGGCCAGGATCACAAGCGAGTGCCGCCCGCTACCGAGCAGGCGGTGCAGGTTCTCGAGAGCGGCGACCGTGTCTCCACGGTCGATGGCGTCGGTGAGGTCCCACGGTGCCACCCCACCGGCCTCGCCCAGGAACGGTTGCAGCTCGTCGCCACTGACCTTCGCGCCCTCGCCGTATGCCGCCGTCAAGAGTTCGAGCAACGCCGGAAGGCGCCCGACGTCCTCACCGAGGTGGTCGGCTAGCAGCGCGCCGGCCTTGGCATCGAGGTCGATCGGAGACGCCTTGAGCTGCGCCGCCAGCCATGACTGGCGGGCCTTGGCGCTGGATGGCGCGCCCGCATCGATGACGTGTCCCGTCTTCTTGACCGCGTCGAGCACACCGCGCGAGATCTGTCCCCCGCCACCGACGAGCACCAACGCGGTCGTCGACAAAGGATCGGCGAGATAGCCAAGCAGGGGCGCTACGTCCTGGGCCGAGAAGCGCCCGACCGAGCGGGCGACGACCACGCGCCGGCCCCCGAAGAACGGTGGCGTCTGGGCGGCGTCGACGACCGTGGCGATCTCGTAGTCGTCACCGGCCAGGTCCTCGACGACGAAGGCCGGATCGTCGTCACCGACCAACGCTGCGACCAGGTCGCGCACGGCGTCGCCCGTGAGCACCGGATCGTCGCCCCGAACCAGATAGACGGGAAGGTCCTTCGGGGCGGCCATCTCAGGCCGCCTCCAGCACCGCGGCCAGCACGTCGCACACACGGCGCGTGCCGCGGACGTCGTGGGCACGCACAATGCGGCACCCCAGCGTCACGCCGATGGCGGTCGCCCCGAGCGAGGCCTCACGGCGCTCGTCGATCTCCAACTCGAGAAAGCGCCCAAGGAACGTCTTGTTCGAGGCTGACAGCAACAGCGGATAGCCGAGCGCTGCGAGCCGGTCAGAGGCGCGCAGCAACTCGAGCGACTGCTCCCACGTCTTGCCCAGATCGAGGCCGGCGTCGAGCACGATGCGCGCCGGCGGGATGCCCGCGTCCTCGGCCCGCCGAGCGCGGTCGACGAGGAAGTCGGCAACTGCGCCGACGACATCGCCGTCGGGATACTGCGGCTCGGGATCGCGCACGCGCGGTTGCAGCCGGATGTGCGTGGCCACGACCGTCGCGCCGGCTTCGGCGCTGACCGCCAGATAGTCGGGGTCGCCGAAGCCGCTGATGTCGTTGCCGACGACGGCACCCGCCGCGTAAGCGTGCCGGGCGACCTCCGCCCGCCAGGTGTCGACCGAAAGCGGGACGTCGATCCGTTCGTGGAGGGCCTCGATCGCGGGAATCACCCGCTCGAGCTCCTCTTCCGGGCCGACCTCGGGGCCCGGCCCGGCCTTCACGCCGCCGACGTCGATGATGTCCGCGCCGTCGTCGACGAGCTTCTCGGCCAGCTCGAGCGAGGCATCCATGTCGAAGTAGCGCCCCTGGTCGTAGAAGGAGTCGGGCGTGCGGTTCACGATGCCCATCACCAGCGCACGCGTCGTCGTGTCGTAGGTGCGGTCGCCGAGGCGGAGCTCCACCTCGCCGAAACTAACGGCGGGCGACGGCAACCTCGAGGGTCCCGTCGTCGGGGTGCAGACGGACGGCGATGGCTCCGACGTCGACCTCGCCGTCGGTCGTGATGGTGTCGGGACCCGCTCGCACGCGAGCGGGCACGCGGTCGGTGAGTGACGTCACCGCCGATTCGGTCCTGCGGCTGGGCCGGCGGACGACGAGCACGTCGACGGACCGCACGCCCGCAGCGCGGACGCCGCGGAGGAGTTGTTCGGGTCGCGCGTCGCCGACGACGAGCACGGTCGCACCGCCGGCGCGGTAGAGGTCGGCGCCGGCAACCTGCGTGTGCCACGGGCCAGCGCCGCGGGCAAGAGCAGCGGCGGGCTGCGCGAGCACGAGGCCGGCGCACGCCACGACGGCGAGACGGGCTCGACGGGTGTGCACGAGGCCACCCACCGCAACCAGGCCGCCGAGCACGACGACGTGCACGCCGCCCAGCTGTCCGAGCGGCGCGGCCGACGACCACCGGGCCACGCCGGCAATCCAACCGATGAGCAGGTCGGTCGGGATGCAGACGGCACGGGCGACCACTCCACCCACTACCCCCGCTGGGATCCCGGCGGCGATGCCCCACATCATCACAGGGCCGGCGGCGGGCACGGCGAGAAGGTTGGCGACGAGAGACGCCACCGGAATGCCGCCGAACACCGGCACGAGCACGGGCGCCACACCGAGCTGGGCTGCGGCGGTGACACCGACGGCGTCGGCGAGAGGACGCGGGCCGGGAAGCGCATCGGCGATCGGCCGGGCGAGGAGCGCGATTCCCGTGCACGCGCCCACCGACAGCAGGAACCCGACCGAGTGGACCAGCAGTGGGTCGATGACGAGCAGGGCGGTGACGGCCAGGGCAAGCAACCGCAGAGTCGAGGACGGCCGGCCCATCGCCCAGGCGAGCATCGACACCGCGACCATCGCCACCGCTCGGAGCACGGACGGCTCCCACCGGGTGAGCAAGCCGAAGAACAGCAGCACGGCCGCGGCGGCGGCGAGTCGGCCGCCCATCGAGAGCCGCCGTAGAAGCGGACCGACCAGCGCCAGTGCGAACGCCAGGTTCTCGCCTGAGACCACGAGGAGATGGGTCAGGCCGGCGCCGCGGAAGTCCTCGACGATCTCGGGCGACTGGCCGCGGTCATCACCCAGCACGAAGCCGAGGAACAGCGCC
>JAFASB010000472.1 GCA_019244985.1 Acidimicrobiia bacterium
GCCGTTCTTGTAGAGGTTGAACAGGCTCTGGTCGAACGTCTGCATGCCGTAGTACTCGCCCTCTTCGATGATCTCCTCGATCGACTCGGCGTTCTCGGGGTCGACGATGCGCTCGAAGATCCGGCCGGTCATCACCATGACCTCGGTGGCCGGTACGCGGCCCTTGCCGTCGGCCCGCTCGAGCAGTCGCTGGCTGACGACGCCGCGCAGCGACGAGGCCAGCGTCAGACGTACTTGCTTCTGCTGGAACGGCGGGAAGAAGTCAACGATGCGGTTGACCGTCTCGGTGGCGTCGGTCGTGTGCAAGGTCGACAGCACCAGATGGCCGGTCTCGGCTGCGGACAACGCGGCCCACACCGTCTCGGGATCGCGCATCTCGCCGATGAAAATGACGTCGGGGTCCTGGCGGAGCACCCGCTTCATCGCCTGCGCGTAGTCCTCGGTGTCGGTGCCGATCTCGCGTTGGTTGACGATCGACCTCTTGTCGGGGTGGAGGACCTCGATCGGGTCCTCGATCGTGACGATGTTGACGGCCTTGTTCTCGTTGATGTGGTCGATCATCGCCGCGATGGTCGTCGTCTTCCCCGAGCCCGTCGGGCCCGTGACGAGGATCATCCCGCGCGGCTCCTCGGCCAGACGGCGGACCACCGGCGGCAGCCCAAGGGCCTCGAACGACGGCGTCCCCGGCAGCACGCGCCGGAACACCAGGCCGACCGACCCGCGCTGGCGGAAGACGTTGACGCGGAAGCGGCCCATGCCGGCGACGCTGTGGGCGAAGTCGGCCTCGGAGTGGGTCATGAACTCGTCGGCCCGCTCCTTCGGCATGATGGCGAAGGCCATGCGCTCAGTGTCGGCGCCGTTGACGACGTCGAACGGCGTCGCCTGCAGGTGCCCGTCGATGCGGACGAACGGCGTGGAGCCCACCTTGATGTGGAGGTCGGACGCCCGCTGCTCCATGACGTAGCGGAGCAGGTCGTTGAGATCGAGGCCCGGGCGCGACGCACGACTGGTAGCCATGCGTCCTACATCGGCGCTTCCGACCGGCTCCTGAAGGCAGCGTCGACGACGGGCCGACCCGGGCCGCCCGAAGAGGAAGGTTCGGGACGAAACGCCAGACCGGCGAGGCCCGCCACGAATGCGCCCGACGACAGGGCGAGGGCCTGCAGGTCGTAGCCCCCTTCGAGGAAGGCGACGAGCCGGCCTCGCGGCGCCATCTCGAGCACCCGCGCCGTCTGGTCGGCGAAGTCCCCGGCAGTGAGGTTGAGGCCGGTGAGGGGATCGGCCCGGTGGGCATCGAACCCGGCGGAGACGATCACCCACGTCGGTTCGAAGCGCTCGACGGCGGGCGCCACCACTTCGTCCAGTGCGGCCAGGTAGACGTCGCCGGTCGTGCCCGGCGGGAAGGGGAGATTGATCGTGTAACCCGCGCCCGCGGCCTCGCCCGTGTCGTCCAGCGCACCCGTGCCCGGGTACAGCGGCCACTGGTGAGCAGACACATACAGCACCCGAGGGTCGCCATAGAACGCGTCCTGGGTGCCGTTGCCGTGGTGGGCGTCCCAGTCGTAGACGAGCACCCGCTCGCCGCGATCGGCCAACGCCGCGGCGGCCACGGCGACGTTGTTGAGCAGGCAGAAGCCCATCGACCGCTGCGGCGTCGCGTGGTGGCCGGGAGGGCGCACGACACAAAAGGCCGCGCTCGCTTCGCCCCGGTCGAGGCGCTCGATCGCGTCAAGCCCGGAACCGGCCGCCAGCACGGCGGCGTTCCAGGATCCGGTGACGGCGCTGGTGTCGGCGTCGATGTGGCCACCGCCCGCGAGACAGAACGCCTCGAGTTCGTCGAGGTGCGCCGGCGGGTGCACGCGTTCGAGCTCGGCGCGGGTGGCGGCGCGGGGCTCGACCCAGACCAGGTCCTCGGAGACGGCCGCGGCCTCCAACCCGGCCACGACGGCGTCGAGGCGAGCCGGGCGCTCGGGATGGCCGGCCCCGGTGTCGTGGGCCAGGTAGGCGGGGTGTGTCTCGACCACGATGGCCATCGTTCGAGGCTAGGGCGCCCACCCGCCCCCGAGTCCCGCCCCATATCCTCGCGGTGCCGTGGTGCGCACGCGCGATCCCGCTCTCGTCGAGTTCGGGGTCGAGCGCGCCCGCGTGCTGCCCTGGCGGGGGAGCACGAGTACCGCATACCTGGCGCCGGTGCCCGACGCGGTGCCGCCGTCGAGCACGTTCATCGCGCGCTGCATCGAGCGGCTGGCTCAGCAGGGGTACGCCGCCGTCGTCACGCCCGCGCTCGCTCCCGCGGAGCAGCGCCCGTTCCTGCTCGCCGGGTTCGAGACCCACGAGCGTCTGCATCTTCTCGCCCACGACCTGTTGGAGATGCCGCCCTTCAAGCGACGCGCCACCCGTCGCGCCCGGCGCGGTGAGAAGCCCGACATCCTCGCCGTCGACGAAGCCGCCTTCTCCCCCTTCTGGCAGCTCGACACGGCCGGCCTCCAGGAAGCGCTCGAGGCCGTACCTCTGACGCGGTTTCGGGTGAGCACCGCGGGACCAGCGATCGCCGCCTACGCCATCACGGGTACCGCTGCTCGCCAGGGTTATCTCCAGCGGCTTGCGGTCCACCCCGACTTCCAACGCGGGGGGCGGGGCCTCGCCCTCGTCTCGGACGCTTTGAGATGGATCCGCCGTCGCGGCGCGGAGCGGGCCGTCGTCAACACCCAGCTGGGCAACGAGGCCGCCCTCTCGCTGTACATGCGGGCCGGGTTCAGGACGCAGCCGGGTGGTCTCGCCGTGCTCCGCCGTGCCGTCGACTGAGCGGCGGAAGGCCCGTGCGTGGCGGGTCATCCGCGTCCTCGCGGCGACGGTCCTGGTCGTCCTCGTGCTGCCGACGGTTGCTCGCGCTGCGCCCGAGCAGCACGCCGCCATCACGCTGACGTCGCAGAGCCCGTGGGTCCAGCCCGGTGGGGAGTTCCGCCTCGGGCTCCACGTCGACGGGGTCAAGGACCCGGGTTCCGTCGAGCTCGTGCTGAACACCTATGCCCGCCTCACCTCGCGGTCGGCCTTCTCCCAAACGTTGCAGGAGCGTGCCGTCGGCGCGCTCCTCGACGTGACGTCGACGCCGTTGACCGACCTCAACGTCGACCCAGCGGGCAACTTCAGCCTCATCCTCCCGCTCCAGGATCCGGGTCTGCCGCGCGAGCCAGGGCGCCTCCTCCTCACCCAGGACGGCGTGTATCCGTTGCGCGTCGAGCTGCGTCAGAACGGCGGCGGC
>JAFASB010000497.1 GCA_019244985.1 Acidimicrobiia bacterium
CAGGAGGCGCGGGCCGCTTCATAGGCTCGCCGGGTGTTCGAGGACGAGCTCGACCCCGACCCCGTCGTCCAGTTCGGCGCCTGGTTCCACGAGGCCGGTACCGACGCCGTGTGCCTCGTGACGGCGTCGAAGGAGGGTGTGCCCGCCGGGCGCATGGTGCTCCTCAAGGGCCACGACGACCGCGGCTTCGCCTTTTACTCCAACTTCGATTCCGCCAAGGGCCGGGATCTGGCCGAGAACCCGCGAGCCGCCCTCGTCTTCCATTGGCTCCCCGATCGCCAAGTGCGGGTGAGCGGCTCTGTCGATCGCATCGACGACAACGAGTCGAACGCCTACTGGCGCAACCGCCCCCGCGCCAGCCAGCTGAGCGCCTGGGCCTCGCGCCAGAGCGAGGTCATCGATAGCCGGGCGACGCTCGAGCGCCGGGTGGAAGAGCTCGACCAGCAGTTCCCCGGCGACGTTCCCCAGCCCCCGTTTTGGGGCGGCTACCGCCTCGCGCCCGAGACCATCGAGTTCTGGCACCACCGTGACGACCGCCTACACGACCGCCTCCGCTACCGGCGTGAGGGCGGCGGGTGGGTACGGGAACGCCTCGCTCCGTAGCGAACTGGACCACAATGGTCCCGTGACGAATGGCGGATCGTCGGAGGCACCGATCACGGTCCTGATGACCGACATCGAGGGCTCGACCGACCTGCAGAGCACGCTCGGAGACGCAGCGGCCCGCGAGCTCGTACGCAACCACGAGGTTCTCGTCCGCAATGCCCTCGACCGCTTCGGCGGTCGGGAGATCAAGACGATCGGCGACGGGTTCCTGGTCTCCTTCGCATCGACGCGCCGCGCCCTCGAGTGCGCGTGCGCGATCCAGCGTGACCTCGCGGACCACCCTGACGGTCCCAAGGTTCGCATAGGCCTCCACGCCGGCGAGGTCATCCACGAGGACAACGACATCCACGGCGCCGCGGTCAGCGCCGCCGCTCGCATCATGGGGCGGGCAGCCGGGGGCGAGATCCTGGCGTCCGACCTGGTGCGCCAGCTGGCCGGCGCCGCCGGTCTGCAGTTCAACCCGCGCCCGCCGGTGCACCTCAAGGGTCTCGACGGCATGTGGGTGCTGCACGAGGTCGTCTGGCGTTCGCCCGAAGACGAAGAAGCAGCAACGAGCGCCACGGCTACGACGACCGACACGTCGCTCCTCGGCCGGGACGCCGAGGTCGCCTCGCTCCGCCGAGCGGTCGACGCGGCGTTCGACGGACGCGGCCAGGTCGTCCTCCTCGCGGGTGAGCCAGGCATCGGCAAGACAAGCGTGGCCGTCGACTGCACCTCCTATGCCGACCGCCGCGGCGCTCGCATCCTGTGGGGCGCGTGCTGGGAAGGAGAAGGAGCGCCGGCCTTCTGGCCGTGGATCCAGGCCCTGCGCTCCTACGCGAACAGTGTCGACGACAACGAGCTCGCAAGCCAGGTCGGTACCGGCGCCGGCGACCTCAGCCGGCTCCTCCCCGAGATCGCCGCTCGTCTTCCCGAAGCATCCGCGCCGCCCAAGGACCTCGACCCCGAGCTCGCCCGCTTCCGCCTCTTCGACGCGGTGGCGTCGCTCCTGTGCCGGGCGGCTGCCCAGCGCCCCACGGTCGTCGTCCTCGACGACCTGCACTGGGCCGACGAGTCCTCGCTGTTGCTGCTGAGCTTCGTCGCCGCCCAGCTGGCGACCAACCAGATGCTGATCGTCGGTGCGTACCGCAGCACGGAGGTCGACGCCGACCATCCGCTGGCCGCCGTGTTGAGCGACGTCTCCCGACGCGGCCACATCGTCAACCTCGGCGGACTCGACAGCGCCGGCGTGGCCGCCCTCATGGAATCGACGGCTGGCACCGAGCTGCGTGAAGAGCTGGCCGAGGCCGTGCACCGTCAGACCGGTGGCAACCCCTTGTTCGTCGGCGAGGTCACTCGCCTGCTGGCCGTGCACAACGCCCTCGACCGTTCCGACGTATCCGTCGGCGTCCCGGCAGGCGTCCGCGAGGTCATCGAGCGCCGCATGGTGCGGCTGCCGCAGCGGTGCATCGAGCTGCTGACTCTGGCCGCGATCATCGGCGAGGAGTTCGGCCTGGATGTCGTCGCCGCCGCAGCGTCGACCAACGTGCCCGAAGTGGTCGAGCAGCTCGACGTCGCCGTGAACCAAGGCATTGCGCGCGAGGCGGGCGTCGGTCGATATCGCTTCGCCCACGCGCTCTTCCGAGAAGCGCTGTACGACGGGCTGGGCGCTATTGCCCGCGCCCGTCTCCATCTGCAGGTCGCCAACGCCCTCGAGGCGCGGTCACTCGAACGCGGCGACGTACCCGCGGCCTCGCTCGCCAGCCACTTCGCTCAGGCGGCCCTGGCGGGCGAGAGCAAGAAGGCCGTGCACTACGCGGCGCTCGCCGGCGAAGAGGCGACGCGCGCTCTCGCCTACGGCGAGGCTGTGGGCCATTACGAGCGCGCCATCGCCGTGCTCGACTTGGTCGGCGGCAGTGAGAGCGAGCGGGCCGAGCTGCTCCTCGATCTCGGCGCGGCGCGGTGGCGGGCCGGTGACCGCAGCACCGCCCACGCCGACGTCCGGCGGGCAATCGACCTTGCGCGGCGCACGGGTCGCAAGGACGTGCTGGCCACTGCGGCGCTGGCGCTGCGCAGCCTCGGCGGTCTGTCAGGGACGGCGGACAACGAGCGTCTTCTCATTCTGGAAGAGGCGCGCGACGCGCTCGGCGACGAGGAGACGGCGCTGCGCGCCCGCGTGCTCGCGGGCCTGGCCCAGGAGCGCTACCACTCCTGGCTCCACCTCGATCAGAGCGAGGGCGCCGCCGAGCTGGCGGCCGAGGCCGTCGAGCTGGCCCGTCGCCTCGACGACCCGGCCACCCTCGCCGCTGCCGTGTTGGCCCTCCACGATGCCCGATGGCTCCCCGGCCACGAACAGGAGCGCCTGGAGCTGGCGCACGAGCTGGGCCACGTCGCCCGTCTCGCCGGTGACCGGGAGCTGGCGACCGAGGCGCTGCTGCTCCAAGCGACGGTCATGATCGAGCTCTCCGATGCCCGCGCCGTCGGCCGTCTCGACGAGTTCATCCGGGAAGCCGAGCAACTCCACCAGGCCCGCTTCGACTACCTGGCCGCCAGCCGGCGGGTGACGCTCGCGCTGATCGCCGGAGACCTCGAAGCCACCGACCGCGAGATCGAGATCGCCCGCCAGACGGCGCGTGCGCTCGACGAGCCCGACGCCATGCTCGTCGAGAGCGTGCAGGTCGGTGGGCGCGACATGCTCGCCGGGCGTCATGAGGAGAGCGTCGAGTACACGCACCGCATCTACCGCGCCGGCGTCTACGAGGAGCTCACGATCATCACGGACGCTCTCGCCTACAGCGAGCAAGGCGACATCGGTCGGGCCCGCGAGCTCGTGCGCGCCGTCGACATGGAAGCGGCCGCACCCCGCTACATGAGCAACTACGGCTGGCTGTACCTGCTCGCCAACTTCGCCGACGTCGTCGCCCGCCTCGGCGACGCCGACCTGATCGCCGAGGCCGAGGAGTGGCTGCTACCCCACGCCGGCCGCTGCGTCGTCATCGCCGGCGGCGTCAGCTTTGTCGGCAGCGTGTCGCACTACCTCGGTCTGCTCTATGCGGCGTCGGGCCGTCCGGCGGAGGCTCGCGCCGCCTTCGAAGACGCGCTGGCCGCCTACGGCAGGCTCGGCGCCGACGGATGGGCGGAGCGCACCCGGCAGGCCATGTCCGCCCTCGAGCCGTCGACGCCAACCGACGCCGCGAACGCCGAGGCCGAGCTTCGCCGCGAGGGGCCGTTCTGGACTCTGCGCTTCGACGGCGAAGAGTGCCGCGTCAAGGACAGCAAGGGCGTGCGCGACCTCGCCGTTCTCCTGGCGACACCGAACCGGGAGGTCGCCGCCGCGGAGCTCATGGCGCAGGGCATGGCCGTGGAGGCCGCGGGTGCGGACGCCGTGCTCGACGACCGGGCCCGCCGCCATTTCCAGCAGCGCATCGCCGACCTCGACGACGACCTGGCCGACGCCGAGGCGGCCAACGACCTCGGTCGCATCGGCCGCATCAAGGGCGAGCGAGACGCCATCGCCCACGAGCTGGCTGCCGCCCTCGGCCTCGGCGGCCGGGCCCGCACGCTCGGCGATCCGGCCGAGCGGGCACGCAAAGCCGTGTCCGCGCGCATCCGCGACGCCGTCAAGGCCGTCGGCGTCTGCAATGCGGGGCTCGGCGACCACCTCCAGGCGTCGGTGCGCACCGGCACCTTCTGCAGCTACGCCCCCGCCTCGCCCGTGCGCTGGCGAGTGACGGACGACACACCCCGCTAGACGCCCTCTGGCGTCGATCTGGCGCCCTCTCGGTGAGGGCACCGATTCGAGACGCCCTCCCAATCAAGGAGAGCTGCGATGGCGATCGACGAAGCGAAGCTGGAAGCGTTCATGCACAAGGTCGTCGGCGAGCTCGGGGCCGGCCTCGGATTCCCGATGCACCGCCTCGGCGACCAGCTGGGAATCTGGAAGGCCATGGCGGGCGCCGGACCGCTCACGGCGACCGAGGTCGCGGAGCGGACCGGGTGCCACGAGCGTTACATGAAGGAGTGGCTCTCGGCGGAGACGGCCGGCGGGTACGTCGAGTACGAGCCGAAGAGCGAGACGTTCACCCTCCCCGACGAAGTCGCCTTCGCCATGGCCGACGAGAGCAGCCCCGTCTTCCTCGGCGGCGCGTGGCAGGTGGCGACGTCGGTGTTCGAGTCGCTGCCCAAGCTGACCGAGGCGTACCGCACGGGCGGCGGCGTCGGGTGGGGCGAGCACACACACAATCTTTTCGAAGGTGTGGCTCGGTTCTTTCGTCCCGGCTACAACGCCAACCTGGTGAGCAGCTGGCTGCCTGCTCTCGACGACGTGGTCGAGAAGCTGGAGCGTGGCGCCAAGGTGGCCGACGTCGGCTGCGGCCTCGGGTCCTCGACGATCATCATGGCCCAGGCCTTCCCGAACTCGACGTTCACCGGCTTCGACTATCACGACGCCTCGATCGTCGCCGCCCGCAAGGCGGCCGCCGAGGCCGGCGTGGCCGACCGTGTGACGTTCGAGGTCGCACCGGCGCAGTCATACCCGGGCACGGGCTACGACCTCGTCACGTTCTTCGACTGCCTGCACGACATGGGCGATCCCGAGGGCGCCGCCCGCCACGTCCGCTCCTCACTCGCCGACGACGGCACGTGGATGCTCGTCGAGCCCGCGTCGAACGGTGACCTGGTCGCCGACTCCAACCCGATCGGCCGCGTCTTCTACGAGAGCTCGGCCGCCATCTGCCTCCCGGCGTCGCTCGCCGACGAGGGTCGGCGGGGGCTCGGCAACCAGGTCGGAGACGACGAATGGGTGTCGATCCTCGGCGGCTGCGGCTTCTCGCGGTGCCGGCGGGCGACGGAAACACCGTTCAACCGGGTATTCGAAGTTCGTCCCTGATTCTGCTCACGGCGAGGGCGCCAGGGCTGCGGCTCGATGCGGGCCGCAGCCCGTGCGCGATCATCGCTCATGCCCATCTTGTCCTCGGTACCCGTCGGCGAGCGCGTCGGCATCGCCTTCTCGGGTGGCCTGGACACCTCGGTCGCCGTCGCCTGGCTGCGCGACAAGGGCGCCGTCCCGTACGCGTACACGGCCGACATCGGCCAGTACGACGAGCGCGATCTGGGTGCGGTCGCCGAGCGGGCCAAGGACCACGGCGCCGAGCTCGCCCGCGTCATCGACTGCCGGGAGGCCATCACCAGCGAAGGGTTCGCGGCCCTCCAGTGCGGTGCCTTCCACATCGTCACCGCCGGCAAGACCTACTTCAACACCACGCCGTTGGGGCGCGCCGTCGCCGGCTCGTTCCTGGTGCGGGCCATGGGCGAGGACAAGGTCGACATCTGGAGCGACGGCTCGACGTACAAGGGCAACGACATCGAGCGCTTCTACCGCTACGGCCTGATGTTCCATCCGGGCCTCCGTCTCTACAAGCCCTGGCTGGACGACGCCTTCGTCGACGAGCTGGGTGGGCGCTCGGAGATGAGCAAGTGGCTCGCCGACCGCGGGATGCCGTTCGCTCGGACAGAAGAGAAGGCCTATTCCACCGATGCCAATGTGCTGGGGGCTACGCACGAGGCCAAGGACCTCGAGCACCTGGAGACGCCAGCCGAGATCATCGACCCCATCATGGGCGTGGCCCACTGGGACCCGTCGGTGGCGATCGACGCCGAGGACGTCGTCGTCGGCTTCGAAAGGGGTTGGCCCTCGTCGATCAACGGCAAGCCGTTCGCGTCGAAGTACGACCTCATCGTCGAGGCCAACACCGTCGGCGGCCGGCACGGCCTCGGCGTCAGCGACCAGATCGAGAACCGCATCATCGAGGCCAAGAGCCGGGGCGTCTACGAGGCGCCGGGCATGGCGCTGCTGCACATTGCCTACGAGCGGTTGGTCACGGCGATCCACAACGAGGCTTCCATCGAGCAGTACCGCACACTCGGCTACAAGCTCGGACGCTTCCTCTACGAAGGCCGCTGGTTCGACCCCCAAGCCCTCAGCCTGCGCGTTGCGCTGCAGCGCTTCCTCGCCACGCCGATCACAGGCGAGGTGGAGCTTCGCCTCAGGCGGGGTGACGACTACTCGCTCCTCGACACCCGAGGCGAACGGCTCGCCTACAGCCCCGACGATCTCTCGATGGAGCGGGCCGAAACCGTCTTCCGAGCCAGCGACCGCCTCGGCCAGCTGGAGATGCGCAACCTCGACATCGAGGGGTCCAGGGAGATGCTGCGCGAGTACCGGAACGCCGGCCTCCTGCCCGAAGGCAGCGTCCTCTGGGACCTGGACGTCGACGGGCGTTAGCGCCTCGCTTCGCGAGCGCGTCGCCGATCACCACAGGCGTACGGGCAGGCGCTTGAAGGAGTTGTTGAGGTTCGAGCGCACACGGACTGGAGCACCGGTGAGCTCGATGTTCGGGAAGGTGGCGAACAGTTCCTCGAAGAACACGCGACCTTCGAGCCGGGCCAGGTGGGCGCCCAGGCAGAAGTGCTCGGCGATGCCGAACGACAGGTGAGGGTTGGGGTCGCGACGGATATCGAAGCGCCGGGACTCGGCGAAGACTTCCTCGTCGCGGTTCGCCGACGTGTACACCATCGCCACCTTCTGACCGGCTTCGATCTTGGTCCCCGACAGCTCGGTGTCCTCCGCGGCGGTGCGCCGGAAGTAGTGGAGGGGGTTGGCCCAGCGCAGGATCTCCTCGACGGCGCCCGCCAGCAGCGAGGGGTCGGCCCGCACGTCGGCCAACTGATCGGGGTGGGTGACCAGCGCGTGCAGCCCCGACGAGAGCATCGACTTCGTGGTGTCGTTGCCGGCGGTCACCATCTGCACGAAGAAGCTGCCGAAGTCGACATCGGTCATCGGCGCACCGTCGTCGCCGCCGAACGAGGTGCCGAGGATCAACGACGTGAGGTCGTCAACGGGCTCCGCCGCTCGCCGGCGGCCGGCGAACTCGATGGCGTACATCGCCATCTCGACCGAGCCGCTCGAGGCGTCCTCGCCCCCGCTGAGCTCCTCGTCCTGGGTGCTCGTCGACATCTCGGCCCAGCGCTGGATGCGGCCCCAGTCCTCTCGCGGGATTCCGAACAGCTCGCCGACAACCTGCGACGGCAGCTTGGCGCAGACGTCGTGCACGAACTCGACGTCGCCCTGCTCGCGTGCGGTCGCGAGGATTTCCTTGCAGATCGCCCGGACCCGCTCCTCCAACCCGGCGATCGCCTGCCGGCCGAAGTGCGGAACGAGTGGCCGACGGTAGGCCGCGTGGCTGGGCGGATCCATCGCCAAGAGCATCATCCGCATCATCGCCAGCTGGTCGGGCTCCAGGTCCTCGACCACCACGCCGCCCAAAGACGCCGAGTACGGCGACGGGTGCTTGGCCACGTGGGACACGTCGGCGTGGCGCAGGATCGCCCAACACCCACCGCCGTCGCTCATGGGCTGCCAGTGCACGGG
>JAFASB010000521.1 GCA_019244985.1 Acidimicrobiia bacterium
CTCGACCTCGTCAGGGACCCACAGCATGAAGCCCGGCTCGCGTAGGCCGCTTCCGCGATGGAGCAGACCCAACGGCCCCAAGCAGCGCGTGGGTGGCGGCGGCGTCGCCCGTCGACCACTCGAGAAAGCCGAGGACCGTGGTGTTGGCGGCGATGCACATCGGATGGCCTGCCTCGAGACCGATCTGCAAACCTTCCTCCGCTGCGGTATGGGCTTCTTCAACCCTTCCCAGGCAGGCGAGGGCCCGGGCGCGCGGGAACATGCCGATGCCGCGCATCACGCGTTTGTCGCCCAGGTCGGCCAGCTCGATCGTCCGGTTTGCGTACTCGATGGCCTGGTCGAGGTGCCCGTCGCGCCACTCGAGGTCGGCGTGGTTGGCGAGAAGAAAGCCCAGATCCATCTCCGACCCCCGGTCTTCTGCCGCGAGTCCTTCCTCGATGAAGATGCGCCGGGCGGGCTCGAGCTCGTCGGCGAGCGACAGCGCGACCGCCACGGCCATGGCCGATGCCGGCTCGAGCGGCTGGGGGGCGCGCTCGGGCTGCGCGGTTGCAGCATCGAGGAGGTCCGGCCGGAGGCCTTCGCCCGCCATGAACTTGGCAAACAGCACCATGGCCGACGCCGAGCGGACCATGAATGCGTCCTCTTCCCTCCTCGCCCTTGCGAGCGCGGCATCGCCGTGGGCTGCGCCCAACTCGACGTTGCCGAGAAATAGCGCCGTCCATGCGATGTCGAGCTCGAGGCGAAGACGCGTTGCACCGTGGTTGGGTGCGTCCGCGATCGCGTCCTGGAGAACGCGGAAGGCGGTACCGATCTCGCCGTTTTCCTGGTGCACCCGGGCGAGGAGGAGCCGGGCCCGCGTGACGCGTTCAGCGTCGACCGCCGACGCAACGACCTCGTCGAGTAATTCGGTCGCGAGCACCAGTTCACGGGCCTCGATCAGATACGTGGCGGCGTCGATCGTGCGACGCACACGTTGCGCGACCTCAGCGGGTGGCGTGGCATCGCGCGCCCGGCGACACATATCGGCTGCGACAGCAGGTGAGCCCCGGCTCCACGCCCGGAGCGCCCCCTTGTCGAGGGTGGCGGCAATCCCCTCGTCGGGTCCCGTCACCGTGCGAGCCAGGTGGTGGGCGCGCAGCTCGGGGTGAGTCGTCCATTCAGCGAGCCGGCGATGCACGTCTCGTCGGACCACAGGAGAGGCGCCCGCGTACGCAACAGAGGCGAGGAGTGGGTGGCTGAAGCGAACCGTCCCATCGCGCAACTCGATCACGCCCGCGGTCTCGCCCGCCGGCCCGCCCGTCGCCTCCCACGAGGATGCCCCAGTGATGGCGAGGATCGTCGGCACGGTCGGCGAGACCGAGGCCGAAGCGATCAGCAGAACGTGCTGCGTCTCGACGGGAAGCGCGTTGACGCGCGCCGCGATGACGTCGCTCAATGCGCCGGAGACTGGAAGCGGGTCGTCGCTCGCCAGCGGTCGCCCGAGATCGCGGATGGCGCATGCCAGTTCAAGAGCGAGGAGAGGGTTGCCGCCCGACGCGTCGTGTACGCGTGCAAGCGCCGGACGCCCCAACTCGACGTGCAATCGCTCCTCGAGGACGTGGTGGATGGCGCCCAAGCTGAGCGGCGCGAACTCGATCCGGGTGCGCACGTCTTCGCCGAATGCATGGTCGAGGCCGAGCGGCGCCGGACCCGTGCGTGGGGTGCGCAACGAGACGGCGACGGGCGCGGCGCGCAAACGACGGCATACGTACGCGAGGACACGGGCCGATGGCACGTCGAGCCAGGGCGCGTCGTCGACCGCAACCAAAACGGGTGACCTGGCGCTGAGGATCTGCAGCGCCCCCAGGAAGCCCGCCGAAACGGCGTGCTGAGGGACTGAACCGTCGTCGCCGGTGCCCAACAGGGCAGCCTCGATCGCCCGACGATGCGGCTCGATGAGCTGGGCCCAGGTCTCCTCAAAGACCGGCTCGAGCAACTCGCCGAGACCGGCGTAGGACAGCCGCGCCTCCGCCTCGACACCTCGACACGCGAGTGTGAGCCATCCGCGCTCAGCGGCAAGGTCGATCGTTCGCTGCCACAACGTCGACTTGCCGATACCGGCCGGGCCTTCAATCGTGAGCGCGGCTGGGGCGGCTCGGTCAAGGAGGCGTTCGATTGCACCGAGCTCGCGGTCGCGCCCGACGATGGTTTGCCTCGACCGTTAAGACGCTGCGGACACCGCGGTATGCAGCGCACCACGGTGCGCTGACGCGGCCTCGGCGCCGAACCCAGCCAATCCCCAAACCCCCTGCAACTTTCGGTGCCGCCGCACCTACTTCCCCTGTTACAAAAGGTAACGCCGCCCGGCGTCACTGCATACGTGGTGAAGGCGGCCCTTGCCGATTCTTTACCCTTCAGCTGCCTGGTGCGTCGCCACCGCCGCTGAGCGTGGGGCGCGGCCGGCGTCGGGGAGCGAGATCGCTTCGAGCGCCGGGAGGTCGACGGGTGCGAAGCTAGGACGAGTACGGCGTCGAGAAGGCGGGGCTGACATGGGGACGGGGATGGCGGGACGACGACGGCTGCGGCCGGCGTCTCTGATCTTGGGCGGCGCGCTCGTGCTCGCCCTGGGGGCCTGCAGCAGTGGGTCGAGCAACGCCAAGTCGACGACGACCACGGCGGATCAAACGACGACCACGGGACGGACGACGGGGTCGACGACACGGTCGTCGACGACGAGCCCCCCGGGCGTCCAGAACCTGCCGGTGACCGACGAGCTTCGGACCCAGCTCGTGGCTGCGGGGGCGGCGCTGCACCACACGAAGCCCAGCGACTACAACGGCCTCGCCGCCGGACTGACCTACTACGCGTACGACCCGGCGACGAAGACCTACTGGGCCGGCGCCCGCCTGGACCCGAAGTCGACTGCGGAGCAGGCGCAGGTGTCGAGTCAGGACGAGGGCTCCTACCTGCTGTTCACGCGCACGGCGAGCGGGTCGTGGTCGGCGACGGACGTCGGCCAGACGGGCCCCGACACCACATGCGCCAAGCCGCCGCCGGCGGCTGTCCTTGCGGCGTGGCAGTGGAGGCCCGGCACCTGCACTCCGCCGAATCGCTGAGAATCGCTGTCGGGGAAACCGAGCCTCCAGCCGTTTACCTTGCAAAACGGCGGATTGGCGGAGGAGACAAAATGCGGCGGACGTTGAGCACGATGGCGGCTGGCATCGCGGTGCTCGTTGCGGTGCTGGTGGTGCCGAACACGGCGCACGGAGTGCTGCAGCCGGGCACGGCCGCGGGACCCACGGGCGCGGGCGCGGCGCCGGCGTGCACATCTTCTCAGCTGGCGAAGACGACGAGCACCGATCAGCAGAGCTACAAGCGGGGCACGCCGGTGGGCGTGTCCACCTCGCTGACGAACGTCTCGAACCAGACGTGCCGCGTGCATCTGCAGGCCTGCATCTCGGCCACCATCACCAACGCGCAAGGCACCGTCGTGTGGTCGGCCGTGCCGCTCAACGCCCTGTGTGCGATGTACATCGTCTCTCAGAAGCTGCGGCCCGGCGCAGCGGTCACCCGGTCGTGGTCGTGGAACCAGCACGTCTGCCTGTTCATCGGCAGCTGTCCCGGCGCGCTCGTGCCAGCGGGGACGTACACGGCGCAGGGGCATTGGGGCGTCGAGGGCGACGCGTCGCCGGCGACGTTCTTGATCGTGCGCTGAGCCTCGAAATTCTTTGTGCTGCGACTTGACGTGATCGAACATATGTTCTATAGTGAGGGCACTTCCCCGTAGTAGGCAGACCTCCGACACGTCGGGAGGATGCGGTGCTCGCAGAGCTGCAGGGAATGAGCCAGAGCCTGGACGCGATCCTGGGCTCGCTCGACCCGGCGCGCCTGCAGACTGTCGACGCGGCGCGGCTGCTCGAGGCGAGCGCGGCCGTCGAGCAGCGGGCGTGCGCGTTGAAGACGCTGTTGGCCAAGCGGGCCTCGGAGTCCCAGGTGTGGGCCAACGACGGCCACCGCTCGCCGGAGAGCTGGCTGGCCAAGACCACCGGGAGCTCCTTCGGCCAGGCAGCGGGCACGCTGCACGCGTCGGAGAAGCTGGCGGAGCTGCCGGGCCTCGACAAGGCCGTGCGTGAAGGTCAGCTCTCGGGTCCCCAGCTCAACGAGCTCGCATCCGCGGCCACCGCGACCAACGAGCAGCAGCTTCTCGACGCGTCCAAGAAGCAGAGCTTCAAGCAGCTACGGCGAACCTGCGCGAACGAAAAGGCGAAGGCCCGTTCTGTGGAGCGCGAGGAGGCCCGCCACCGGCGCATCCACGGCGAGCGCCACCACAAGTCCTGGTTCGACGCCGAAGGCGCCTACTGCTATTCGGGCCGCAACACCGCCATGGTGGGCGCCCGCGTCGAGGCCGCCCTCGACGCCGAAACCGACGCGGTATTCAAGGCAGCCCGCGCCGAGGGACGCAACGAACCGCTGTCGGCCTATCGGGCCGATGCGCTGGCGAACCTCATCTGTAGCGGCGGCGCCAAGGTCGACACCACCGTGGTCATCCGCGTCGACGAGGCCCGGCTCCGGGGCGAGGAAGGGCTGTGTGAAGCAGTCGCGACGGGCGCGGTGCCGGTGTCAGAGGCGATCGGCGCCATCCTCGCCGGTGCCTTCGTCAAGATCGTGCTCTTCGACGGCGTCGACATCACCAGGGTCTCCCATCACCGCCGCCACGTCCCCGAGGTCCTGCGCACCGCCATCCACGAGCGTGACGGCTACACGTGCGTGCGACCGGGCTGTGGGGCCACGACACGCCTGCAGATCCACCACTGGATCGTCGACTACGGCAAGAACGGG
>JAFASB010000541.1 GCA_019244985.1 Acidimicrobiia bacterium
AACCAGTACGCGGCGATGCCGAGCCTGCACTTCGCCTGGTCGCTGTGGTGCGCGCTCACGCTGTTCCCCGTGCTCCGCCGCTGGTGGACGAAGGGGCTGGCAGCCCTCTACCCGGCGTGCACGCTTTTCGCCATCGTCGTCACCGCCAACCACTACATCCTCGACGCCGGCGGCGGTGCCCTGTGCCTCGGTATCGGCTACGTGATCGGCGGCCTGTTCACCCGCCGATGGGAGAAGCGCCCCGCGGCCGAAGCCGCGGCGGCCACCTAGCCCTTCCTCAGCCCGCGTCGCGCGTCGCCCGGCACACCAGGACTTTCTCGCCGACGCCTTTGAAGCTCCTGCCGCGTGCCCTTCCGAACGCCACGCCTGGCAGGTCATGCGCCGCGTCGCGGACGTCGCTGGTGACCAGGACCTCGCCGCCCTTCGCCGACTCGGCGACGCGCGCGGCGACGTTCACCACGTGGCCCACGATCTCGTCGTGGGCCACGACGACCTCGCCCACATGGATCCCGGCCCGAAGGCGCAGCGGCACAGGCTGGGCCTCGACCATCTCGACGCACGCCAGGACGGCGGCCTCTGCGGACGGGAACGTCAGGAGCAGGCCGTCGCCGAGACGCTTGCTGATGTGACCGCCTCGACTCCGCACGACCGGGCCGGTGGCCCGGTAGTGATCGGCGAGCAACTGACTGGCGGCGCCGTCGCCTTCCCGGGCGGTGAAGGCGGTGAATCCCTCGATATCGGTGAACGCGATCGCCAGCCGCGACGGCATCCCCTCGGTCTGCGTGGTGTCGCTCGACGACGACAGCTGCTGGATGGCGCTCAACCCGAGCTTGCTGAGAAGCGAGGGACGTTGCTCGACCGAGCGTTCGAGCCACCGCTCGGCGACCTCCACCGGCCCCGCCGTCGACATCTGCTCGGCCGCCGGGTCATCCAGCCACTCCCGGCGCACCAGCCCGAGCTCGACCATCTCGGAGAGCAGTTCGGGGTCGCGGCGCAGCATTCCGGCGATGCGCTGTGCCAGCGAGCCCTTCAGCCCGCTCAGCGCCTGGCGCCCAGCCCGCCTGGCATCGTCCCGTGACGGCACGGGCCGAAACTACCGAGGCACCCGGTCGGTTCGCTGCCTCGGAGGCGGGTAGTTTCGGTCACACATGCTCCTAGAGAAGATCTCCAGTCCGGCGGACATCCGAGACCTCAGCTACGAGCAGTTGGCCACACTCGCCACCGAGATCCGGACGTTCATCGTGAACGCCGTCTCGGTCACCGGCGGCCACCTGGGCTCGAACCTGGGCGTGGTCGAGCTGACGTTCGCGATCCACCGGGTTTTCGACTCGCCGCGCGACATCCTGCTGTGGGACACGGGCCATCAGGCGTACGTGCACAAGATCCTCACCGGTCGCCGCGACCGCTTCACCGAGCTCCGCCAGCCCGGTGGGCTGTCGGGGTATCCGTCCCGAGCGGAGTCCGAGCACGATTGGGTCGAGAACAGCCACGCGTCCACCATCCTCAGCTACGCGCACGGGGTGGCGACGTCCCTGCACCTGTCGGGCGCCGAGGACGACCGCCGCGTCGTGGCGGTGATCGGTGACGGCTCGATGACCGGCGGCATGGCCTACGAGGCGCTGAACAACCTCGGTCACAGCGGGCGCAAGGTCCTGATCGTCCTCAACGACAACGGACGTTCCTACGCGCCGACGGTTTCGCGTCTGTCGACGAGCGTGACCCGGCTGCGGTCGAACCCCTCCTACGTCCGCCGCCGGGAGATGGCCGAAGGCGCCCTGGGCGAGATCCCCGTACTCGGCGAGTACCTGCAGGCCGGCGTGCAAGGTCTGCGCGCCGCCTTCCGTGAGGTGCTCGAGCCTCGCAACTTCTTCGAGGCCCTGGGCGTGCGCTACGTCGGGCCCGTCAACGGCCACGACGTCGCCGAGATGGAGCACGTCCTGCGTCAGGCGGCCGCGTACGACGGGCCGATCGTCGTCCACATGGTCACCCGCAAGGGCAAGGGCTATCCGTTCGCCGAGGACGACGAGGAGAAGTGCCTCCACGACGCGCCCGTGTTCGACCCCGTCACCGGCCCTCCGGAGGGATGGTCGGCGCCGTCGGGTTACACCCAGGCGTTCTCCGAGGCCCTGATGAGTGTCGCCGAGCGCGACCCGCGTGTCGTCGCCATCACCGCGGCGATGCCCGGCCCTACCGGCCTGCTGCCGTTCCAGGCCCGCTTCCCGGACCGCTTCTTCGACGTCGGCATCGCCGAGCAGCACGCAGTGACCGCCGCCGCAGGGATGGCCATGGGCGGACTCCGCCCCGTTGTCGCCGTGTATTCGACGTTCCTCACTCGCGCCATGGACCAGGTCACCTACGACGTGGGCCTGCACAAGCTGCCGGTGGTCTTCTGCATCGACCGGGCCGGGATCACCGGTCCCGACGGCCCGTCGCACCACGGGCTCCTGGACATGGCGCTGCTCACCAAGGTGCCCGGGATGACGGTGTTCGCGCCGTCGTCGGCCCAGGACCTGCGGGTGATGGTCGCGGAGGCGCTGCGCATCAACGACGGTCCCGTCGCCATCCGTTACGCGCGCGGCGCCGCCCGCCAGGTGCCGCCCGAGCAGGTCGGCTCGGGGCTGCACGCCCGGCGCGTGCGCCAGGGCAACCATGTGTGCATCGTCGGCGTGGGCCGGATGGTCGAAGCCGCGGAGGACGCCGCCCTGCTGCTGGAGGACGAAGGCGTCACGGCCACGGTGTGGGACGCCCGGGTCATCAAGCCGCTCGACCCGACGATGATCTGCGACGCCGCCGGCCACCCGCTGGTCGTCACCGTCGAGGACGGCGTGCGGCTGGGCGGCGCAGGCACGGCGATCGCCGACGCCGTGGCCGCCCTCGATCCCGAGAAGCTGGCGCCTCCCGTGCTCGTGCTCGGTACGCCGGACTCCTTCATCGTCCACGGCAACCCCGCCCAGATTCACGCCGAGCTCGGCCTCGACGGCCGCGGCATCGCCGCCTCGGTACTCGCTGCCCTACGATCCGGAGCCGATACTCGGGCGGAGAGGTAGCACTGACATGAAGCGAGTGGCGGTGTGTGCCGCGATCGCAGCCGTCGTCCTGGCGGCGTGCGGCGGCGGCGGCGGCAAGAAGGCGGCGGCGAACAAGACCACGACCAGCGTGTCGGACACGAGCACGACAGCCGGGGCGAGCACCACGACGACGACCGCGGCGGGGGCGACGGCGACCACGAACAAGGCCGCCACGGCGACCACGGCCGCCGCCAAGGTCAACGGCCAGTCGGCGAGCAACTACACCCCACCCGCGGGCGCAACCCCGGCCAAGCCCGCACCGCCGGGGACGTACCACTACGACACGAGCGGAAGCTCGTCGCTCGGCACGCAGACCAGCTCACCGCCGCCCGTGACGCCATTCGTCGTCGATCCTCCCAACGGCACCCAGCAGCACTCGTTCCGCGACGAGCGCGACGCGTCGGGCAAGGGATCCACGACCGACACATGGTTCGATTTCAAGCCCGCCGGGGTGTACCTCGACGAGATCAAGGTCGTGTCGTCGTCACCGTTCGGTCCGCAGACGATCGACTTCAAGGCCAACCCGCCTGCACTGGCCGCTCCCACGGGCGTGAAGCCCGGCCAGAGCGTGGAGTTCGATCTGTCGGATCCGAACTTCGGCGCCAACATCCACGTGCACATCGACTTCGTCCGCACGGAGACGATCACCATCGGCGGCCAATCCGTGGACACGATGGTCATCCATCAGGTCGGCACCCTCTCGGGCAAGGTCACCGGCACGCAGACCTCCGACAGCTGGGTCTCGCCGCAGTACGACCTGTTCGTGAAGGACCACACCGTCGCCGACATCTCGGCGTACGGCATCAAGGCCCACAGCGACATCACGTCAACGCTGCAGAAGCTGACCCCGGGTTAAGAGACGCGGCCCAGCAGGACGGACTCGCCGATGAGGCGCTCCATCTCATCGGGCGGCTCCGGGCGGGCGTAGTAGTAGCCCTGGCCGCTGATGCAGCCGAGCGCGATGAGCTCGGCGGCTTGCTCCGCGGTCTCGATCCCTTCGGCGGTGACCGCGACGTCGAGGCAGGCGGCCATCGTCAGCACCGATTGGGCGATGGCCCGGTCGGCGGGATCGACACCGAGGCCCTGCACGAAGGACTTGTCGAGCTTCAGCGTGGAGATCGGGAAGTGCTTGAGCCAGCTGAGCGACGAGTAGCCGGTACCGAAGTCGTCGATCGCCAGCGAGACACCCATCTGGCGGAGCGCCTCGAACGCGGAGATGGCCGACTCGGGATCCTCCATCACGACGCTCTCGGTGATCTCGAGGACGAGGGCGCGCGGGTCGAGGCCGCTGCGGCCGAGCATCCGGGTCACGTCACCGACCAGCGTCGGGAGCTGGCGGCCTGACACATTCACGCTCACGCGGGTCGGCGCGCCGATCCCGAAGCGCTTCTGCCAGTCGGCCGCCTGGACGCTCGCCTTCTCCATGACGTAGAGCCCGAGAGGCACGATCTGCCCGCTCTCCTCGGCCAGCGCAATGAACTGGTCGGGCATGAGCAGGCCGCGAGTCGGATGCTCCCAGCGGACCAGAGCCTCGGCTCCGATGATCCGGCCGCTGCGCAGCGAGACCTCCGGCTGGTAGTGCAGCACGAGCTCGTTGTTGTCCAGCGCGCGCCGCAGGTCGGTCTCGAGATCGAGACGTAGACGAGCGCGTGCACCCATGCCCATCTCGAAGACCTCGTAGCGCGAGCGCCCCCGCTCCTTGGCCCGGTACATGGCCAGGTCCGCATCCCGCAGCAGGTCCTCGGCCCGGTCCTCGCCACCCTGACTCACGGCGATGCCGACGCTGGCGCCGACGAACACCTGATGGCCGCCGAGGTCGACCGGCTGGCGGACGTCGTCGATGATGCGCTGGGCAACCATGGCGGCCTCGAAGTCGTTCTCGACTTCCTCCAACAGCAC
This sequence comes from Acidimicrobiia bacterium, assembly GCA_019244985.1. Classification (GTDB taxonomy): domain Bacteria; phylum Actinomycetota; class Acidimicrobiia; order Acidimicrobiales; family AC-14; genus CADDZP01. The sequence continues at coordinate 4,968 of JAFASB010000541.1, forward strand.
GGTGAACTCGTCGCCGCTCAGCCTCCCGACGGTGTCCTCGTCGCGCACGGCATTCCGCAGACGGTGGGCAATGGTGACGAGGAGGTCGTCGCCGACCTCGTGGCCGAGGCTGTCGTTGATGATCTTGAAGCGGTCGAGGTCGACGAACAGCACGGCGATCTTCCGCTGCCGCCGGGCGGCACGCGCCAGGGCGACCTCGAGGCGGTTCTGGAACATCGCCCGGTTGGGCAGGCCGGTGAGCGCGTCGTGGTACGCCTGGCGCGTCAGCTGCTCCTGGAACGCGCGGCGCTCGGTGATGTCGCGCTGGTTGGCGACGATCGCCCCGACCGACGGGTCGTCGAGCAGGTTGGTGACGCCGATCTCGATCCAACGCCACTCGCCGTCCCGGCGCATCTCGCGGACCTCGAGCTGCGCTGGCACGCCCGGCTCCTCGAGGACGCGCTCGAGGATGTCGCGCGCCCGGTGCTGGTCGTCGGGGTGGACGAAGTCGAAGCCGTTCTGGCCGACGCGCTCCTCGGGGTGGAAGCCGAGGACGCGCTCGATCGCCGCGCTGTCGTAGAGGATGGTGCCTTCGGCGTCGACGAGCGTGATGATCTCGAAGGCGTTCCGCGCGAGCGACTGGAAGCGCTCCTCGCTGCGTCGCAACGTGTCCTTCTCCCGCTTCACCGCCGTGTGCCGGGTGTGGCTGAAAACCGCAAGGGCCAGGGCGGCGACGGCGAGAACTCCGACGAGCGTGAGGTCGATGAGCGTCCGTCCGCTCTGCAGCGGACCGTAGAACTCGCTCACCGTCTGCTCGGTCATCGACGTCCACCCGCCAATGCCGAGGGGCGCGTGCGAAAGCGCGACCTTCTTGCCGTTCAACGTCGTCTCGAGGAAGCCGGCGCGCTGGGTGTCCACCGCGTGGAGGATCTCGGGATTCTCAATGCGTTGGCCAATCAACGACGGGTTACCGCTGGCGACGATTCCGCCGCCGGAGTCCACGAGGAGCGGCTTACCGGTCCGGCCGTAGTGGAGCTGTGAGACGTAGGTCTGCAACGCCGTCTTGTCGGCGCGGAAGAAGGCGACGAGCACGGCCTTGGGTTGGCCGTCGACCATCACCGGCACGCCGAACCCGACGACGGGGATCGCGCCCGCGTGCATCACCGACGAGAGACCCGGTCGCCCCGCGAGGAGACCCTGGACAAGCGGCGTGTACCCGGCGTCGGACGCCGGCGGGAGGCCCGCCGGATCGGCGGCATAGAAGTTGATCGGCGTCTTGTTCAGCGAGACCAGGGCGGCGCCGTAGTTCAGGATCGCCGAGCGAGACACGTAGCTCTGGAGGCGGGCGAGGTCGGCCTTGTCGCCGGGCTGCAACGACCACGGCGCCGTCGACGCGAAGTCCGACTCCTCTTTGAAGGCGAACAGGGCGTACTGGCGGCCGAGCCCGGCGAGCGTCGTCTGCAGGGTGGCGCGGTCGCGTCGGTGCATCGCCTCGGCCTTGGCGTTCGCGCCCTGGCTGGCCAGCAGCCCGACCGCGCCGAGGGCGGCAACGACCGCCACGCTGACGAGCAGCGGGGCAAAGCGCCTCAGCAACGACATGACCGCGAGTCCCCTTCGGTTTCTTGCCTGGGAATATCGGCAGGCCGGAGGGCCCCTTGAAGCCGTTTAAGTACGGTCCGGGGTCATGACCCTGTTCGTGCACGAGACCCACCACGTCCGCGGCAAATCGGAGGAGGTCTTCGAGGCCGCGTACCGGGACCGGTGGATGCCGGCGCTCGCAGCCGGCGATGACGCCCGACTCCTCTGGTACTGCCACCACGCCCATGGCAGCGGGCCGGCATACCACGTGGTCACGATCACGGGCGTCCGCGACGGGGCGGCGTGGGAGCGCCTGGCCCGGCGCGTCCAGGACGGCGACCTGGCCGGCTGGGCCGCCGAGGTCGACGGGATGCGCCACTCGCTCGCCTCCAAGATCATGGTGCCGACGCCATGGTCGCCGATGCAGGAGGTCGACCTCGGCACCGTGGCCACCGAGGCCCAGGAGCACGAGCTCAGCCTGTACATGGAGGACACGGGCTGGCCCCACCACAACAACCTCGACGCCTACGTCGACCTCGCGGGCCGCGCCTACGCGCCTTTGCTCGAGCACTCGACGCTGCTGCGCATGGAGGGCTCGTTCCGCCCCGCCTTCGGCACCCATCGGCGCGCCGAGATGGTGCTCATGCAGAAGGTCCTCGACTACGGCGGGCTGGCGGCCCTCCTCACCACCGAGACGAAGCCCGAGTACCGCAAGCCCGGAACCTGGATGCACGACGCCCTCGAGGTGCGCGACGAGTGGGAGAGCCGCCTGCTCAGGACGACCAGTTGGTCGCCCTGGTTCTGACCACTCCGACTTCCGTGCGTTGATGCCCAACTATTGGGCTTCAACGCACGGAAGTCAGGATGTGCGCTTGCCGAACGGCCACCACTTGCGGCGGGCCTTGGGCTCGAACTCGGCGATGATCTCGGGGCCGACGGCGTTGACGACGTCCTCGGCCTCGTCGAGGACCTCAGCCGCGCCCTCCATGTCCTCCGGCTCGTCGGGCGTCTTCGGCGAAACCATGTCGGTGTGCACCCAGTTGACGTCGGCCAGACGGGGCTCGTACCCGCCGCAGGGGTTGGGGCACCGCCAGGGTGCCTCAGGCGCGAGGTCGAGGTTGCACTTACGGACGGTCTCGCCGTCGTCGTAGGTGCGGCTCTCGTAGTTCTTGCAGTCGGTCCGCATCGGCACGAGCGCCATTTTCGCGCCTACCGTTCGCGTAATGGATGGCGACCGGATCCGCGAACTCCTGAACGGCGGCACCACGGTGCTGATGCCCGGGGTGTGGGACGTCCTTTCGACCCGGCTGGCCGACGAAGCGGGCTTCGAGGTGTCGTTCGTCTCGGGCTACGCCAGCGCGGCCACATTTCTCGGACTCCCCGACTTCGGCTACCTCACCCAGACCGAGATCGCAGAGATCGCCCGGCGGGTGTGCACGGCGGTGCCGCAGATGGCGGTCGTGGTTGACGGCGACACCGGCCACGGCAACCCCTTGAATACGATCCGCACCGTCGACCTGTTCGAGCGGGCGGGCGCCTCTGGCATCTTCCTCGAGGACCAGGTCTGGCCCAAGAAGTGCGGCCACATGGCCGGCAAGCGCGTCGTGCCTCGCGACGAGTGGCTGTCCAAGCTCAAGGCCGCCGTCGAGCACCGCGACAAGCTCTTCGTCGTCGCCCGCACCGATGCGCGCGCTGCCGTCGGCATCGACGAGGCGTGCGAACGAGCACGCGCCGCACGCGACCTCGGGGTCGACGCCATCTTCGTGGAGGCCCCCGAGTCACTCGCCGAGCTCGAGCAGGTCGCGGCCGCCGTGCCTGACACCGTTCGCGTCGCGAACATGGTTGAGGCCGGCAAGACGCCACTGCTCACACCCAAGGAGCTGCACGATCTCGGCTACGACCTGATCGTCTCGCCGCTCACCGGGCTGTTCGCCGCCACCCGGGCCATGGCGACCGCCTACGAGACGTTGCGGGAGAAGGGCTCGTTGCGGGACGACCTTGACCTGGTGGTGACCTTCGACGAGTTCAACCGAGTGGTCGAGCTCGACCGCCACTACGGGCTGGAGGCCGAGTACGTGGTGCAGGAGGAATCGAACCCATCCACGTGAGATGATGCCCGCGTGCTCCGAATCACCAGATCCCGCATTATCGCCCTTCTGACCGCCTCCGCGGCCCTGACCGGACCGGCCCTCGTGGGCGTCGGGTCAACGCCCAAGGCGTCGGCAGCCACGAACCCCATCAACCACATCGTGGTGATGATGCAGGAGAACCGATCGGCCGACCACTATCTGGGTCAGCTCCACTTCGAGGGCCAGCCCGGCTACCAGCCCGAGCCGCCCGGAGCCTCGAACCCCAACCCGCTCGATCCCCTGGCCCCGCCGATCAAGGCGTACCACGAGACCCGCTACTGCGAGCCCGCCGACCTCGACCACTCGTGGAACGGGAGCCACACCGAGTGGGACAACGGCGCCATGGACGGCTTCACCAAGGCGAACGTCAACTCGGCGGACCCGACCGGCAGCCGCACGATGGGCTACTTCGACAAGACCGACCTGCCCTTCTACTACGGCCTCGACAACACCTTCGCCACGAGCGACACCTACTTCGACTCGGTGCTCAGCCAGACGTTCCCCAACCGCTTCTACGAGCTGGCGGGCACGTCCTTCGGACACATCGCCAACGACTTGCCGACCAGTGACCCGGTGAACGGCTTCTCGCAGAAGACGATCTTCGAGAACCTCGACGCCAAGGGCATCAGCTGGAAGGTGTACTTCTCACAGATTCCCTTTGCCGCCGAGTTCAGCTACGTGCGCAATCACGCGGCGGGGCACCTGTTCCCGATCAGCCAGTACTACGTCGACGCCGCCACCGGACAGCTCCCGCAGGTGTCATACGTCGACCCGATCTTCGTCGCCAGCGCCAACACCGAGACCGACGAGCATCCGCCGTCGAACATCCAGGTCGGCGAGAAGTTCACCGCCGGCGTCGTCAAAGCCCTCATGAAGAGCCCGAACTGGTCGTCGTCGGCACTGTTCCTGACCTATGACGAGAACGGCGGCTTCTACGACCACGTACCGCCGCCCGCCGCCGTGACTCCGGACGACATCCCGCCGATGTTGCAGCCCGGCGACGCACCCGGCGCCTTCGACCACCTCGGCTTCCGCGTGCCGGTATCGGTCGTTTCGCCGTACAGCAAGCCGCACTACGTCTCGCACATCACCTACGACCACACGTCGACGCTGAAATTCATCGAGACTCGCTTCGGCCTGCCGCCCCTGACGCGCAGGGACGCGGCGGCTGCGGACATGACCGACTTCTTCGACTTCAGCCACGCAGCGTTTGCCACGCCGCCCAAGCTGCCGCGGGCGCCCATCAACCTGGTGCAGTACCTGGCGTGTCTGACGGCGCCGCCCAACACCGGCGTCTAGCGCCCACCTCGTGGGTCGGCGTTAACGGACGCGGCGCGTGTGAAGTGCTGAGCGGGCCGCGGGGGGCAGCTGCGGCGGCTCGGGGCGGGTTCCCTCGTGCATGGCGAGCTGGCGCTCGATGTGGCTGAGGAACTCGTCGACGGTGCCACCGAAGTGGGCGAGCGCCAGGGCCAAGCGGAAGTGGACATCGTCGGCGTGGGCCCGGTCGTAGA
>JAFASB010000332.1 GCA_019244985.1 Acidimicrobiia bacterium
AGGACCTTCTCCGGCGGCCGGCCGATCACGGCCCGGTCGCCGCTGATGACGATGGGGCGCTCGATGAGGATCGGGTGCTCGGTCATGGCGTCGAGCAGGGCGTCCCGATCAGCGGAAGCCAGGTCCAGCTCCTTGTAGACGTCCTCGCCGGTCCGCATCATCTCGCGCGGGTCGTCGATGCCGAGCAGGCCCATGACTCTCTCGAGGTCCTCGCGGGAGGGGGCGTCCTCGAGGTAGCGGAAGTACTCGGCGTCCACACCCTTCTCGCCGAGGAGCTCGCGCGCCCCCCGGCACTTCGAGCAGCTCGGGTTGAAGTAAACGAGCACGTCGTCCTGGGGATCCATGCGATCGAGACTAGGGAGCCTCGGCTGCGGTCTCGACCGGTGGGCGCAGCGGGGTGAGGCTGATGATGACCGCCGCCACCAGCACGGCCGCTCCACCGACGGCCTGGGTGGTGCTCAGACCCTCGTCGAGGATGAGCGATGCGAGGACGATGGCGAACACGGCCTCGAGGGTCAGGAGCACCGATGTGCGCTGCGAACCCAGTTGCCGCAGGGCCGCGAACATGAAGACGAACGCCGACGCGGTGGCCGCGCCGTAGATCAGGAGTTGCCACCACCGATCGGCGGGGACGTGGAACTCACCGCGCACCAACGCGAACGTCAAGAGTGAGCATGACGCACCTACGGCCGTCCCCGCAGCGATGCGCATCGAGTCCGTGCGGCGCAACAAGCGGTCGCCGGCCAGCAGATACACGGCGAACGAGGCGGCCGCCAACAACGAGAACACGACCCCCGCGCTTGTGATGTCGACCTCCCCGCTCCCGGCCGCGATGACGCCCGCGCCGCCCGCCGCCAGCACGAGCGCGACGATGAGCCGCGGTGCCGGGTGCCGGCGAGTGATCACCAAATCGGCGACGGTGACGACCGCCGGGTACGAGTAGAAGAGCAGGGTGACGGCCGCTGCCGTCCCTCGCGCCAGCCCCGAGTAGAAGAAGGTCGACTCGACGGCGTAGCCGGCGGCGCCGAACAGGAAGACACGGGCCCGCTCACCGGGCTGCGCCAGCACCCCTTGCCGCCTTGCGAGCAGCAGCGCGACCAGCAGGATCCCGGCGATCCCGAAGCGCAGCCCGAGCGCATCTGCGGGCGCCAGGTGGGCCTCCGCCAGCTCTCGCCCGATGACGACGGTCACCCCGTAGGACAGAGCTGCGCTGGCCCCGAAGACCGAGCCGATGAGCGCCCGGCGATCCACTTGTCTAGGTGGCGAGCAGCTGCTGCTTGAGCACCTTGCCTGTGGCATTGCGCGGCAGGGCGTCGACCATCGTGATCCGGCGCGGGACCTTGTAGTCGGCTAGGCGCTGGCCGCAGAACTCGCGTAGCTCGTCGGCATCGAGGGCGTTGCCATCGCGGACGACGACGAAGGCAGCGACGTCCTCACCGAGTACCTCGTGCGGGATCCCGACCACTGCAGCTTCCTGGACGTCGGGGTGCTCGTGCAGGACTGCCTCCACGTCGGTGGCGTAGATGTTGTTGCCGCCGCGGATGATGACCTCCTTCTGGCGCCCGACGATGTAGAGGTAGCCGTCCTCGTCGATGTAGCCGAGGTCGCCGGAATGCAGCCAGCCGCCGGCCCATGTTCGGGCGGTGGCTTCCTCGTCCTTGTAGTACTCGCGCTCCCTGCCCGGCAGGCGGATCAGAATCTCGCCCACGTCGCCGGCGGGCAGGCTGTCGCCGTTTTCGTCGACGGCCCGCACCTCCATCGGGGGCATGGGCTGGCCGACGGAGCCGATGCGCTTGAACGACTCCTCCTTGGGCATCAAGCAATAGGCGGGCCCGGCCTCGGTCATCCCGTAGGCGTTGGAGACCGTCGCGTCCGGCATCTTCTCCTGGAGGCGACGCAGCGTCGACGGCGCCAGGGGAGCGCTCCCAAGCGAGCACAGCACGATGCTCGACAGGTCGGCGTCGTCGAAGTGCGGGTCGGCGATCAACAGCTGCGCCATGGCGGGCACGATGAAGACGGCCATCGGTCGATCCTCCTCGACCGACCGCAAGAACCGTGCCGAGTCGAAGCGCGGCATGTACAGGCACCGCATGCCCATCTTCATGGGGTTGTAGATGAAGCCGATGCCGGCGAAGGTGAACAGCGGGCTGGCATGGAGCCACCACAGCCCGTTCCACTGCGGCACTGCGTTGGGCATCATCGCGATGTTGCGGTGACGGACGGCGACACCCTTCGGGCGTCCCGTTGTGCCCGACGTGTACATGATGTCGGCCAGGTCGCCCGCCTCGACGGGCACCTGGAAGGCGGCGCCGTCACCGGCGGGCGGGTCGGCCGTCGAGATCGTGACCTTCAGTGACGGGACGTCGTCGGCCAGCTGCAGCGCCGTATCTGCCAGCGACGGCGAGTAGATGATCGCCTTGGCTTCGGCGTGTGTCAGCAGCGCCACCAGTTCCGACGGCGTGAGGCGTGTGTTGAGCGGCACGGCGACGGCCCCGGCCTTGTGCACGCCCGCGTACGACTCCACCCAGTGCACCGCGTCGTCGGCCGCGACGTAGATCGCCACCCGGTCGCCGTGCTCGACGCCCGCCGACTGCAGGGTCCGGCCGAACTGGTTGGAGACCGCTTCCCACTCGGCGAAGCTGAGCGAATCACTGTCGAGGACGCGGAAACCGATCTCGTCAGGATGGTGTTCCGCCATCAGCCGCAGCTGATCGACAAGCAGGTGCCCCGGTTCGTGACTCACCAGCCCATCGTGGCACCATCCGCGGCGTGCGGTTCGATCTGCCAACGCCCGACGACGACACCCGCCCGTTCTGGGACGCGGCGCGCGAGGGGCGGTTGCTGATCAAGCGGTGCGCGGCGTGCGGCCGCGCCCACCACTACCCGCGGCCGTTCTGCCCGTACTGCTGGAGCCCCGACGTCTCGTGGGAACAGGCGCGGGGGACCGGGATCGTCTACACGTTCTCTGTCGTGCACAAGAACGACCTGCCGCCGTTCAACGAGCGCGTGCCCTACGTCGCTGCCGTCGTGGAGCTCGACGAGGGCCCCCGGCTGATGACCAACGTGGTCGACTGCGACCTCGACGACGTCGCGGTCGGAATGCCCGTCGAAGTGGCGTTCCGGGCCATTGACGACACCGTCACGATCCCCGTCTTTCGCCCCGGGTCCGGGTAGACAAGCACCGCGTAGGGCGCGGCCCACCCCTTCGGAGCGGGTGTGACCGGTGACGCAACGTGGCGCGTTTTCCCTGTTCAGCGGGCAGGGAAGGATTTTCGTCACTGCCCGTCGTAACTCTCGTCTTGGCTCCGCGCGGAAAGTGGTTTAAACTCCACAAACGGATCGAAGAGAGCGGTCCAGCATCGGGAGGGTCGATGAACCGGAAGGCACTAGCAGTTCTCTGCAGCTCGGCGATGGCCGTGAGTGGGATGTTCCTGCTCACGGGCGCCAACTCACCCTCGAAGGCAGCCGTCGGTGGTGCATTCGCAAACCCCAACAACTGGACGGGGTATGCGAGCGGCACGGCGGTCCACGTGGACGCGCTCCACAACCTCGTCGGCCCGACGTCGGAGCTCGCTGACGTGAGCCTCGGCTTCGGGAGTGCGGCCTCCAACAGCACGGGACTGCTCGGGACCTACGTTCCGGCGCTTCCCTCGACGGCGAGCCACCCGGCGACGCTGGCTCTCAAGGGCAAGGCGAACCCCAACGGCGCCGGCATCAACAACGAGATGGGGCTGCCGATCATCGCCAACCAGATGAAGAGCTTCGGCGATACAGCGCTCGACAACTTCGGGGCGGGTGGCCGTGCCGACGGTCTCGACCTCGGCCTTGGCACCGACCCGGTGCTCAACCAGGCCCAGGCTGCCGGCCTCGCCGAGCAGGCCGCCGATCCGAAGACGCCGGGCGGCGACACCGCTCCGGACAACTCCATCACGCGGAACGCCGCAGTGCCCGGTGATCCGCTCCTGTTTGCATCACTTCTGAAGGGCAACGCGGCGGCGAACTTCTCGACGGCGTGTGACACGAACCTGCCCATCGACCCGGGCTCGTCGGGTGTCGTGCACAATCCGGCCCAGGCCGGGCTGCAGGACTCCCGTCCCGACCTCGGCTGGGGCCTCGGGAACGTGGCGCAGGCCGAGCTCCTCAACCTGGCTGCGGGCCTTCCCCCGGCAGTCGGGCCGATCCTCGGTGCACCCAACTCGCAGGCGCTGCTCGCGGTCGAGAACCAGCAGGGCAACAACACGAATCAGGCCGCCGCTGAGGCTCGCTCCGTGGTCCATCTCGATGGTCCTCCGGGTGGCCCGTTCAGCCTCGTCACTGAGACGCACGAGGTCATCGCGCCGATCACGATCGCCAAGGGCACACCGAACGCGGTCACGATCACGATCATCGGCGACCCGGTCCTGAAGGCGATCGCAACCGGAAACGGTCTTGCCACCCCGGTCACCAGTGCGACGCAGTACCCGCAGGCACAGGCCGGCAACACCCGCCTCGAGTACACGCCGCCATCGTTGATCGAGGTGACGCAGGGTGGGACCACCCAGACCTTCCCGTTCCCGGGCAACGGCGGCCAGATCCCGCCCATCGCCGTTCCCGGCGGGCCGGTGATCAACATCTCGCTCGGTGAGTCGGCGCGGGCTCCGGACCAGGCGATCCCGGGCAACTCCGACGCCACCACGCCGGTGGGCCCGATTTCGGTGCACGACGCGACGGGTGACACCATCTGGGGCGCCCTCGACGTGGCTCGTGTGACTGTCCTGATCCCGGGCGTCACCCAGCACGTCGCCGAGCTCCGCGTCGGTCACATGGAGGCCGAGGCCCACGTCCCGGCGGCCGGCATCACCTGCCCGGCCGCGGCCACGACGTCCACCAACCCGGGCGGAAGCTCGTCGACGACGGTCACGCCGAGCACCCAGCCGCAGAACACCACGACCACGACGCCGGGCGCAACGACGACTACGACCCCGGGCGCCACCACCACGACGACGCCGGGCGCAACGACGACCACGGCGGCGCCGAACAACAACTCGACTGCGACCACGTTGCCACCGCAGGTCGCGGCGACAACGTTCAGTCAGACACCGGCTGCGACCCCGCAGAGCGTGACACCAAACTTCACGGGTTAGCTGGATCGACTTGGGGTTAGCGAACGAAGGGGGCCCTCCGGGCCCCTTTCGTCGCGCCTGCTACAGGATCAGCTCTGCGAGCTGGTCGCGGTGCCAGTTGGACGTGCCGAAGAGGTGCTCGGAGACGTA
>JAFASB010000333.1 GCA_019244985.1 Acidimicrobiia bacterium
CAGCGGGCCCAAGCTCGACTTCTCGTGGATCGTGCCCGTCCACGCGCCGCCCACCATCCGCCCCGACGGCACGCGCAAGCTCGGCAGCACGCGCGACCTCCAGACACTGGCGCAGGCCCTGGAGTCGACGACGGTCCCCCTCGTGCTGGCCCCGACGCCCGAGACCATCGACGCGCTAGCAAGCAGCAACGACAGCGCCGCGGCCGGCGTCCTCACCAGTCTTCGCCGGGCGGCCGCCAACCGCCGTCAGGTGGTCACCGGTCCCTACGTCCCCACCAACCTGCCCCAGCTGCTGGCCGGCGGGTTGCAGAGCGAGGCCGATCAGGAGATTCACCTCGGTAACGACCGCCTGACCCAGCTCCTGAAGGTGCCGGTCGACAGCACGACGTGGGTCAGCGAGGAGTCGCTCGACGACACATCGATGAGTCGGCTGCACGACCTCGGAATCACCCAGGCGGCCCTCCCCGAGAACAGCCTGACGGCGCTGCAGTCTCGACTCACGCTGTCGCGCCCGTATCTGGTCGACGCCCGCCAAGGCGGCCGCCAGCAGGCGGTCTCGATCGACCCGGGTCTGGCCGCCCATTTCCGCGGCGGGGGCAACCAGGTTCTCGAAGCCCACCGCTTTCTCGCCGAGCTCGCCGTCCTCTACTTCGATCAGCCTGGCGGGCAGCAACGCGGCGTCGTCGCCTTCACGCCGCGCAACTGGAAACCGGACCGCGCCTTCCTCGACACCGCGATGGCGGGGCTCAACGACAATCCCGTCGTCGATCCAGTGACGCTCACCACGTTGTTCTCCGCCGTCGACAAGCTGCGCACCGGCAACGGCACACCGTTGGTACGCAAGCTGGTCGGCGCGCCCCGCAACGTCTCGATCCCCACCGCCGCGACTCGCACCGCCCGCCAGCGTCTCGAGACATTCCGGTCGATCGTCGACGACGACAACCCGATGTACGCCATCCTCGACGAGCAGCTGCTGACCGCCAACTCAACCGATCTGCGAAGCAGCCGGCAGCGGTCGTACGTGTCCGGCGTCGAGGGCACGCTCGACAAGGAGCTGAGCCGCATCCAGACGCCGGCCGGGTCGATCCGTCTGACCGCCCGGTCCGGCGAGATCCCGGTGACGTTCCGCAACAACACCGGCTACCCGGTACACGTCGTCGTAACCGTGCGCAGCGACAAGGTCGAGTTCCCCGGGGCCGGCGACGGCGGACATCCCCCGAACGAGATCACCCGCAAGCTCGACCTTCTCCGGCGCAACGAGACCGCACGCTTCGCCGTACAGACGCGCGCGTCAGGGGCGTTCCCCCTCCTCGTGACCCTGCAGTCCCCCGACGGAAGCCTGGTGGTGGCCCACACGCAGATCACCGTGCGCTCCACCGCGGCCTCGGGCGTCGGTCTCCTGTTGTCCGCGGCCGCTGGGCTCTTCCTGCTCGTGTGGTGGGCCCGGCACATCATCAACGGCCGTCGAGCTCGAGGGCTGGTGCCGGCGTAATGGCGAGCAGCGACACCGACGTCAGCCAGCCCGCCGTCGGCGACGAAGGCTCGGCGCGCCTGTCACGCGCTACGGCGGGCATGGCGGTCGCCACGTTCTTCTCGCGCCTCACCGGCTTCGGGCGCGTCGTGGCCCTGGCGTACGCCCTGGGCTTCACCCGCTTCACCGACAGCTACAACCTGGCGAACACGACCCCGAACATCATCTACGACCTGGTCCTCGGTGGGATCCTCGCCTCGTTCATCGTCCCGGTGTTCGTCGAGCACCTGACGACAGGGCATGAGGACGACGCGTGGGAGGCCATCTCGGTGGTCGTGACGACCGCCATGCTCGTACTCGTCGGCGTGACGCTCCTGTTCGTCGTGATCGCGCCCACGGTCATCCACGTCTACAGCTTCCGCCTCCACGGACAGACGGCCCACGACCAACAGGAGGTCGCCACTGCGCTCCTGCGGATGTTCGCACCACAGATCCTCTTCTACGGCATGACAGCGCTGGTCGCTGCCGTCCTCAACGCCCGGCACAAGTTCGTGCTCCCGATGGCGACACCCATCCTCAACAACGTGATCGTCATCGGCGTACTCCTCCTCGTTCCCCACATGGCCCACAGCACCGAGCTCCGCAACCTCCACGACGTGCGCAAGGACACGGGCCTCCTGCTCTTCCTGGGCCTGGGGACGACGCTCGGTGTCGCGGTGCAGGCGTTCACGCTCATCCCCGCGTTGCGCCGGGCCGCCCCGCACCTGCGGTTCCGGTGGAACCCGCGCCACGCGGTGCTGCGCCAGGTGTTGCGACTGTCGGGCTGGACGTTCGGCTACGTCATTTCCAACCAGGTCGCTTTCTGGATCGCCCTCGTCCTGGCTAACGGCACCGCCGGCGGCATCTCGGCGTACAGCGCTGCATACATCTTCTTTCAGCTGCCATACGGCATCCTCGCCGTATCCATCCTCACCGCGCTCACGCCTGATCTCGCCGAGCGGTGGTCCCGTCACGATCTGGCCGGGTTTCGGCGCCGGCTCGGAACCGGGATCCGAACCGGCGCCCTGGTGCTGGTGCCCGCGGCTGTCGGCTACATCGTGCTGGCCCGTCCCCTCGTGGCGCTGCTGCTCGAACACGGCCAGTTCACCAAGGGCAATGCGCACCTGACTGCCGACGTGCTCGTCTGGTTCGCGATCGGGCTGCCCGCGTTCAGCCTGTACCTGCTCTTCGTGCGGGGCTACACCGCGATGCAGGACACCCGCACGCCGTTCATCATCAACGCCGGTGAGAACCTCGTGGTGATCGTGCTCGACCTGATCCTGTACCCGGTCATGGGCGTGCACGGCCTCGCCCTGGGTTTCACCATCTCCTATGTCGTCGCCGCCGCCGTGGCGGGCTGGGACCTGCGCCGCCGCACCGGGGGAATTGCCGACACCGGCACCGGCGCGACCGTCCTGCGCGTTGCGGCGGCGACCACGGTGATGGCGGCCGCCGTCATCGTCGTCTCTGTCGGGATCAACGACCAGCGCGGGTTCGTCCTTGCCGCCCGCGTCCTCGGTTCCGTCGCCGTCGGCGTCATCGTCTTCGCCGCCGCGGCTCGCGCGCTGGGCGTGCGCGAGCTGACGACGTTCACCCGCCAGATCCTGCGGCGCCCCGCAGGAGTCGATGGGGCGTGATCAGCAGGTGGATCACCAAGCTCGTCGTCGGCATCGCCCTGGCAGGGCTCGTGCTCTTCGAGGTCGGCTCGCCGATCGTGACCAGAGTGATTCTCGACGGCCAGGCGCACGACGCAGCTACCGACGCCGCCAAGGACTACTTTTCGGGCCACGATGTCGGCAAGGCCCAGGCCGTCGCCCAGCAGGATGCCGACACGGACAAAGTCAAACTCGCCGCCTTCAGTGTTGACGACCAGGGCATGGTCCATGTCACGCTGTCGAAGCAGGCGAAGTCATACGTCCTGCACAATTTCGGGCCCACCAGGCACTGGTACGACGTCAGCGTGACCGCCAGCGCGACGCCCACTCAATAACGAAGAGGAAGAGGAGCAGACATGGCCGGACCCCGCGTGGTCACCGACAGCAGCTGCGACCTGCCTGCCGATCTCGCCGCCGAGCTCGATATCGACATCATCCCCCTGAGCATCCGCTTCGGTGCCGACGAGCTCGTCGACCGCCGGGACCTCTCCCCCAAGGAGTTCTGGGCCCGTTGCGCCAATTCGCCCGTGCTCCCCGAGACCTCGGCGCCCTCCGCGGGCGCCTTCGAGCAGGCGTACCGCCGAGCGGCCGATGCCGGCGCCGACGGTGTCGTCGCCATCACCATTTCCTCGCAGCTGTCTGCGACGGGGCAGGCCGCGCAGATGGCAGCTAAGGCCGTGCAGGGCGAGATCCCCGTGCGCCATGTCGACTCGCTGTCCGTCACGATGGGACTGGGCATGATGGCCGCGGCGGCGGCCCGCCTGGCCGCAGAAGGAAAGGGCATCGACGAGGTGGCCGCCGCCGCGGAGGGCCTGGTGAGCCGAACGCGTGTGTACGGCGCTCTCGACACCCTCGAGAACCTCAAGAAGGGTGGGCGGGTGGGCGGCGCCCAGGCCCTGATCGGATCGATGCTCTCGATCAAGCCGATCATCGAGGTGCGCAACGGCGGCGTCGAGCCCGAGTCCCGCCAGCGCACGCGCTCGCGCGCGCTCCGCTACATCGCCGACAAGGTCCGCCACGCGGGCAGCATCGAGAACCTGGCGGTGATGCACGGCGACGCGCCCGACCTCGACGAGTTCATCGAGCTGCTCGAGCCGCTGGTCCCTCGCGAGAAGATGGTCGTCGGCGACATCGGCGCCGTCATCGGCGCCCACGCCGGTCCCCGTGTAATCGGGGTCGCCTTCCAGGTCGGCGGGTAGCCCCTCTGATCTGATCCGCCGGGCGCGCCTCGGTACCCTGCGGTCGTGTCCGACGCCCGGATCGTCGCAGAGACCATCCTGGCCGGCCGGTACCGCCTGGTTCGACTGATCGACCGCGGCGGGATGGCGGAGGTGTGGGAGGGCCGGGACGAGGTCCTCGACCGTCCCGTCGCCATCAAGGTGCTCCATCCCCGTCTGGCCGGCGACGACGCGTTTCAGGAGCGGTTCCGGCGCGAAGCGGTTGCGGCCGCCCGCCTGGCGCACCCCAACGTTGTCGCCACCTTCGACACCGGTATGGACGGGAGCGTGGCGTACATCGTCATGGAGCTCGTCACGGGGCGCACGCTGCGAGAGGTCCTGAAGGCCGACGGCCCGCTGCCGGTCGCCAAGGCCGTTGCCATCGCCGCGGCCGTCGCCGACGCCCTCCATTACGCACACGAGGCGGGAATCGTGCACCGCGACGTGAAGCCCGCCAACATCCTCATGGGGCGCGACGGCCGCGTGAAGGTCGCCGACTTCGGCATCGCGAAGGCGGCCAGCGGGCGCGACCTGACCAACACCGGCGCCCTGCTCGGCACTGCCAAGTACCTCTCGCCCGAGC